>NZ_JACHGY010000006.1 GCF_014207595.1 Algisphaera agarilytica | reverse complement strand
TCCCGCCCCACGCTCTGTCGCCTTTTGGTGATCCCTCCGCGTGATGCTTCGCCGCTGTTATCCAGGTCAATTCTTTTTCAGTGTGGAGTTGTTTTAGATGAAGAAGTCGGTTCTGTCTCTGTTGCGATCGGCCCCGTCTGTTTTTCCGTCGTCGTTGTGGCCGGAGGGGGTAATGCGGGGTAAGCCGACGGGCTTGGATGGTGAGGGGTGTGAAGGGGTTGCGAACTTCGAGGTGTTGGAGCCGCGGGTTTTGCTCAGCGGCACGCCGTACAACTCTCAGCCTTTTACGATTGTTGGTGGGACGCAGATCGAGGTGGAAGAGTTTGATCTGGGTGGCGAGGGGTTTGGTTACAGCGACACGGACACATCGAACAACGGCGGTGCGTTCCGCGCCGGCGAAGGGGTGGATATCCAGGCGACCACCGACGCCGGCGGGGGTTACAACGTGGGTTGGATCGCGGATGGCGAGTGGCTGGACTATTCGGTGGATACCGCGGGTGGGCTGTTCGATGTGACGGCCCGGGTGGCTTCCCAGAACAGCGACCCCGGGGATCTTCGTCTTCTGGCGGTGGAGCAGTTTACCCCCGGGGGGCAGCTCGTTTATACGCAGATCGGGTACTTCAACGTGAACTCGACCGGGGGCTGGCAGACGTGGTCGGATGTTACGGCGAACAACGTGGCGTTGACTTCCGACACGGTTGCTTTGCGTCTTGAGGCGGTGGGTGGCGGCTTTAACTTCAACTGGATCCGGTTCGGCGAAGCGATGCAGTCGGGTACGACTTCTGCGGTGCAGTCGGGCAATTGGAGCAGTGCGTCGACGTGGAGCAACGGGGTGCCGGACGCGAACACGCGGGCGATCGTGTCGCAGGGCCAGACGGTGACGCTGGACAGCAGCGCGACGGCGAAAGAGATCGTGGTGCACGGGACGCTGGACGTGGCGGAGGTTGCGGGTCAGACGATCGAGCTGACGACGCGTTGGATGCACGTGAACAGCGGGGGTGTGTTCCAGGTGGGTTCGGCGGCGAACCGCTACGACCAGGGGGACTTCGTCCTCACCCTTACCGGCACCGATCAGAACGCGGACTTCACGGTGGAGACGGCGACGGGGACGATGCAGATCACCGACAACGACGGCTTCCTGATGGCGGCGGGCGGCGGCCGGTTGCAGTTCTTCGGCCAGGAGAAGATCAGTTTCACGAAGCTGGGGGTGACGGCGGAGGCGGGGGCGGGTTCGATCATCGTGGAGAACGTGATCGAGCGTAACTTCGACGGGACGACGACGGCGGCGTCGGACGGCCAGCTGGACTGGGAAGTCGGCGACGAGATCGTGATCGCGAGTTCGACGCGTGATTACGACGACCAGGAGGTGCGTACGATCACGGGGATCACGGACCTGGGCAACGGGACGACGCGTCTGACGCTCAACGCGAACCTGGCGCAGCGTCACTACGGGGAGATCGAGACCTACGACAACGGCACGCGTGAGATCGACCTGCGTGCAGAGGTGGCGTTGCTGAACCGCAACGTGCGGGTGCAGGGCCTGGCGTCACAGGACACCGATAGCAACTGGGGCAACCGTGCGTTGTTCAACAGCGGGAGCACGGGGGACAACCGGGGGATCAGCGGTCACATCATGATCATGCCGACGGCGGGTCAGATCTCGGTGGAGGGCGTGCAGCTGGACCGTTTGGGTCAGACCGGGACGCTGGGGCGATACCCGATCCACTGGCACCTGGCGGGCGACCGGACGGGCGACGTGCTGAAGGGCGTGTCGGTGACGAACTCGAACAACCGAGGCGTGACGGTGCACGGCACGCACAACCTGCAGATCCAGGACGTGGTGCTGCACGACATCCATGGGCACGGATTCTTTATGGAAGA
>NZ_JACHGY010000005.1 GCF_014207595.1 Algisphaera agarilytica | reverse complement strand
AACAACCGAGGCGTGACGGTGCACGGCACGCACAACCTGCAGATCCAGGACGTGGTGCTGCACGACATCCATGGGCACGGATTCTTTATGGAAGATGCGGTGGAGAACGGCAACACGTTCCTCTCCAACATTACTTTCGGGATCCACCAGGTCGGCGCGAATGGGAATAACGTCAACCTGAACGACCCGTTTATCGTTGACACCCACGACCACGTCGGCCAGAACGCCACGCGATTCCTCAGTTCCGCGGGCTTCTGGATGACCAACCCGGACAACATCTGGATCGGCAACATCTCCGCGGGTTCCGAAGGCACCGGCTTCTGGTTCCTCTTCCCCGACTCGGCGATTGGTCTGTCCGCACAGGACCCGCAGTACAGTAATGTCCAGCCGGACCGAGTGAACCTTGGCCAGTTCGACTACAACTCCTCGCACTCCTCGCCCATCGGCTTGAACTTCGACCGGGGCAGCGACCTTGAAGTCCCCGTGGGCGGAAACCTTAAGGCCAACTTCGACGGCGACGAACACCGCCCGTCGCAAGAGCCGCAGATCAACAACTACACGGCCTATAAGCACACCACCGGCATCTACCACCGTGGACGTACGGCGAACTTCAACGGAACCCGGTTCGCGGATAACTTCACCGGCACGTTCATCACCTTCACCCAGCGGATCACCAACACGCTCTACGTTGGCCATAGCCGCGGAAACGCCAACCTCAACGATATCGTTACCGGCCACACGTTCTACGACGGTGCCAATACGATGTCCGGCAACCACTTCGCCGGCTATACCACCTCCAACGCGCACATGTTCCGTGCGGAAAACGCTGCGCAACGGCTCGTTCACTTTGTGATGAGTGACACATCGTTTGAGAACGACGGCTCGGCGAACAACGTTAGCTTCGTCAACCCGACCGGGTCGTCCAGCTACGACCGTGTGGGTAAAAACATGCCCGCGGTGATCTACGACGCGGACGGCACGTTTACCGGTCACGTGGGCGGTGGGGCGGGCTCAACCGTCGTGCCGAACAACCCGTTTTTCTATAACAGCAATGACTTCCGGCCGTCGGGTTGGAACGCTGTGGTGTCTGACGACCTCTACACCATGTTCCGCATGCGGTCGTTTTCCGGTAACCCCTTGTTCCGCGTGACCTCGCCCGATGGGTTCTCCGGCCAGAACCGGCCCGGGACGGGGCAGTTCAGCGGTACGAACACTCTGGTCAAGCGGAACGACGGTGACTACACCGTGGATTTCCCCGAAGGTCTGGGATCGATTTCCAGCGGGTTTGAGATCAAGTACGACACGCTCGTTGGCCCGAATCAGGGATCGACCATGGTTCGGTTCGTCAATGTGGCCCAGACCGTGACTCTCAACAGTGTGCCACGTGTTCAGGACCTGGCGACGCTGCGAAATGCCAACAGCACGTCTTTCGCGACCGATGGCAATGACCTTTGGGTCAACTTCTTCGGAAACACCGAACTCGATTTCGTCCCGGGTACCAACCCGCCGATCGAGCCTCCGAATGAGAATGAGCTCGATGTTTCCGCGGCCGACGATGCCTACATCGAGAACACCTCGACGCAGGACAATACGCTGCTTCGGATCGAGAGCGCTTCGAGCCGTACGCGGACGTCGTACCTGAAGTTCGACGTGCCCGATACGCCCGGCAAGGACATTATTGGGGCCAGCCTTGAGTTGACTGTTTCGGCGGATGCGGGCAACGGCATGCGGGTCCGCGTGTACGAGGGCGGATCAGATAACTGGACCGAAGGCAACCTCACCCCCGGCAACGCACCGGCCAAGGCCACCCTCTTGGACGAGATTACCGGCAACTTCGTCATCGGCCAGGAATACCACTTCGACGTCTCAGCGGCGGTGGTTGCGGGCCAGGAGGTCACGTTCGTGATCGACAGCGACGG
>NZ_JACHGY010000004.1 GCF_014207595.1 Algisphaera agarilytica | reverse complement strand
GCCAGCACCAGGTGCGTCACCGCGCCCGTGAAGTAGTCGCCCACGCGGATCTGGTAGCTGCCCGAGCCGTTACGCTGCGATTGGTTCGCCGACGACCATGTGTCCGAACCCGACAGCTGGAACGCCGAGATGCCGTTGCGGAACTCGTTGTCCGTGTCGAAGCCGATCGCGATGATCTCGCCGCCGTCGACCACGTTCAGGTCGAACTCCAACACCGTGTCCGCGGTCAGCGTGTAGCCCAGGTCGTAACGCTTCCACGCGTTGCCCGTCAGCGTCGCCGACGTGCCGCCCGACGTGTACGTCGCGCCGCCCGCCACGTCCTGATCCGCGTAGCTCGTGCCCGCGCCCAGGTCCTGGGCCGTGCCCCCCACCTCCACCGACAGGCCCGGCGAGGATTCGTAGACCTTCAGGTTCGTGAACGTCACGTTCACCGAGCTGTCCGCGTCGTCGTCTGCGGCCAACACCAGGTGCGTCATCGCGCCCGTGAAGAAGTCGCCCACCCGGATCTGGTAGCTGCCCGAGCCGTTACGCTGCGACTGGTTCGCCGACGACCACGTGTCCGAGCCCGACAGCTGGAACGCCGAGATGCCGTTGCGGAACTCGTTGTCCGTGTCGAAGCCGATCGCGATGATCTCGCCGCCGTCCACCACGTTCAGGTCGAACTCCAGCACCGTGTCCGCGGTCAACGTGTAGCCCAGGTCGTAACGCTTCCACGCGTTGCCCGTCAGCGTCGCCGACGTCCCGCCCGACGCGTACGCCACGCCGCCCGCCAGGTCCTGGTCTGCGTAGCTCGTGCCCGCGCCCAGGTCCTGAGCCGTGCCCGCCACCTCGACCGACAGGCCCTGCGACGCCGCTTCTTCGTAGACCCGCAGGTTCGTGAACGTCGCGTTGGACGAGCTGTTCGCGTCGTCGTCCGCCCCGATCACCAGGTGCGTCACCGCGCCCGTGAAGAAGTCGCCCACCCGGATCTGGTAGCTGCCCGAGCCGTTACGCTGCGACTGGTTCAAGCCGTTCCACGTGTCGCTGCCCGACAGCTGGAACATCGATACGCCGTTCGTGTGGCTGTTGTCGTTGTCGAAGCCGATCGTCAGGAGTTCGCCGCCGTCGACCACGTTCAGGTCGAACGCCAGCACCGTGTCCGCCGTCAGCGTGTAGCCGAGCTCGTAACGCTTCCAGGCGTTGCCCGTCACCGTCGCCGACGTCCCGTCGGGCGAGTAGGCCACGCCGCCCGCCAGGTCCTGGTCCGAGTAGCTCGTGCCCGCGCCCAGGCCCTGGGCCGTGCCCCCCACCTCCACCGACAGGCCCTGCGGCAGCGCTTCTTCGTAGACGCGCAGGTTCGTGAACGTCACGTCCGCCGAGCTGTCGCTGTCGTCGTCCGCAGCCAGCACCAGGTGCGTCACCGCGCCCGTGAAGTGGTCGCCCACCCGGATCAGGTAGCTGCCCGAGCCGTTGCGCTGCGACTGGTTCAACCCGTTCCACGTGTGGCTGCCCGCCAGCTGGAACGCCGAGATGCCGTTCGCGTGGTTGTTGTCGCCATCGAAGCCGATCGCGATGAACTCACCCGCGTCGGCCACGCTCAGGTCGAACGCCAGCACCGTGTCCGCCGTCAAGGTGTAGCCCAGGTCGTAACGCTTCCACGCGTTGCCCGTCAGCGTCGCCGACGTGCCGTCGGGCGAGTAGGCCACGCCGCCCGCCAGGTCCTGGTTCGAGTAGCTCGAGCCCGCGCCCAGGTCCTGAGCCGTGCCCGTCACCTCCACCGACAGGCCCTGCGGCGCCGCGTCTTCCAGGTTCACCACCAGCGTCGGGCGGATCGCCGTGTTGCCGTTCTCGCTCGAAGCGAACGCCGCGTCGCCGCCGCTCTGCGCCCCGTCGCTGTCGATCACGAACGTGACCTCCTGGCCCGCAACCACCGCCGCTGAGACGTCGAAGTGGTATTCCTGGCCGATGACGAAGTTGCCGGT
>NZ_JACHGY010000003.1 GCF_014207595.1 Algisphaera agarilytica | reverse complement strand
CCGTCGCTGTCGATCACGAACGTGACCTCCTGGCCCGCAACCACCGCCGCTGAGACGTCGAAGTGGTATTCCTGGCCGATGACGAAGTTGCCGGTGATGTCGTCCAAGAGGGTGGCCTTGCTCGGGGCGTTGGCCGTCGTGAGGTTGTCTTCGGTCCAGTTGTTGGAGCCGCCCTGATACACGCGGACCCGCATGTTGTTGCCTGCGTCGCCGTTCACCGTCAGCTGAAGCGTCGCGCCGGTGATGTTCTTGTCGGGCGTGTCGGGCACGTCGAATTTCAGGTACGACGTCCGCGTGCGGTTCGAAGCGCTCTCGATCCGAAGCAGTGTGTTGTCCTGCGTCGAGGTGTTCTGGATGTACGCGTCGTCCGAGGCGGACACATCAACCTGGTTACCGGGCGGCGGGTCGATCGGGGTGTTCGTGCCGGGCGTGAACTTGTAGCGGTAGGCCTCGGACGTCACGGTGACAAACTTGACCACCAGGTCGTTGCCGTCAACCCAATAAGCGGGGCCGGCAGCGCTTTGCAGCTCAGCCAGGCTGGCGACCTGAGTGGTGTAAGTCGGGTCGCTGCCGTTATACCGGTTGCTGAACTCAAGGACTTGCACCGCATTCGCAATGCCCTCGAAGCGGATGATGCTGCTTTCCGAAATCGAGGACGGGCTCGTGTTGCCGAGTTGGATGCGGTAGAGGATCTCAAACCCATCTTCGTAGCTGGACGAACCGCTCGGGAAGCTGATGGTGTAGATCTCGTCGTTGGCCTTGATGATCGTACGGTGCGATTCGTCCGAGCTTTCGGTATCCGAATCACCGTCCGGCGCGACCAGGCGAAGCTGGCCCTGGTTATTACCATCGAACTCAAGACGGAAGTTGGCGTACAAGTCATCCGAGATGCGGGCGTCCCAGCCGGCGGGCCGAACATCGGCGCTGTCGGTGATGAAGTTGTTGTCCGGGAGTAGCACGGAGCCCGCGCTTCCGCCGCCGTGACCGGTGAGGGTGCCGTCGACGTCGTAGATCGCGGTCGGGGCCTGGAAGTCGAACGCGTCTCGGCTGGCGTTGTAAGTAGCACCATAGCGTTCGGAAATACTGAGTTGATCCGCCGTACCGTCGTTCTCGTACGAGGTGTTGCTGACATACACGTGGGTGTTGCGCAGAGCGCCGCCGTGGTTCCGGAAGACGTGGGCGCTGCTGCCGCGGTTGAACCCGGCGAAGTGGGTGCCGTCCATGAAGTTGGGCCCGTCGTAGAGCGACTGGCCGGTGACGACTTCGCTGAGGTCGGCGTTACCCACGCTGTGGCCGACGTAGAGCGAGTTGGTGATGCGCTGCGAGAAGGTGATGAACGTGCTGGTGAAGTTGTCGGCAAAGGCGGCTTGGTCAAATCGACCATAGCGTGCACGGTGGTAGACACCGATATCGGTTTTATGCGCGGTGAAGTTGCTGTACACCGGCTCGACCTGCTGGCCGTTAGAATCTTGCGGCTGGTAGGCTCGGCCGAAGGAGTTATTGAGTAGCGATGCGCCCACCGGTGATTCGAGGTCCATGCCGCGGTCTTGATTGAAACCGACCTGAGACGAGTGAGCCGTGTTGTTCGTGAACAGCCCCAGCGGGGTTTCATTCGCATTCACGTTGTTGTACTGCGGGTCGCTGGCCGAGGCACCGATCGCAAACTCGGGGAGGATGAACCAGAAGCCGGTACCGTCAACACCCGCGGAGATGTTTCCGATCCAGGTGTTGTCCGGGTTGGTGACCCAATACGCCGACGAGCTCAGGAACCGCAGCGGATTCTGGCCGACGAAGTCGTGGGTATCGACGATGAACGGGTCGTTGACGTCGGGCATGCTGTCCCCGACCGCGTCGCTGCGTCCGACCTTGTGGATGCCGAAGGCGACATTGGACAAGAATGTGTTGCCGGTCTCGACGCCGTCTTCCATAAAGAATCCGTGCCCATGGATGTCGTGCAGCACCACGTCCTGGATCTGCAGGTTGTGCGTGCCGTGCACCGTCACGCCTCGGTTGTT
>NZ_JACHGY010000002.1 GCF_014207595.1 Algisphaera agarilytica | reverse complement strand
AAAACAACTCCACACTGAAAAAGAATTGACCTGGATAACAGCGGCGAAGCATCACGCGGAGGGATCACCAAAAGGCGACAGAGCGTGGGGCGGGAAAGAATCGCACTCGGTTTGTCGATTGTTTTCAATCAACCAAGTTCAAATAAGATACCCCAGAAGTGGCAAGCTTTCCAAGGTTTTTTGTGAAAATCGATCAAAGCAGGGGTATCGACTGAGGGACCAGCGATCACCCCGCGATTAGCGAGTAGAGCCCAAGTGATGCCGAGCCACTCACCATGCCGATGGTGTCCTGCGTCAACAGAAGGCTCGATTGGCTTTTCGACCGCCTTGAAACTAAGGTATCGCTCCTCTTCCGGGCCCTGGTAAAATACTTTAAGGACTTGGTTTTAATCTTCTTTTTAGTAACTCCATCATGATGAAACTGAACTTGATGCCCATCACGATCCTCGTGATTTGCTGTTCTCTATGGGGCTGCGGCGATAGCGGGCCCAGCGGCGAAACCATGGCCCTGGGACAAGAGGTCTACAACCGGCCGGCTTCCTGCGTCACTTGCCACCAATCCATCGGGCAAGGGCAGCCGCCCCAGTTCCCACCGCTTCGGGCCAATCCCAGCGTGGTGAGCGATGACACCGAGCGTTTGATCAAGATCGTGACGCACGGCATGAGCGGGCCGATCGAGGTCAAGGGCGAGAAGTACGACTCGGTCATGGCGGGCCTGGGCAACCAGCTCAGCCCCGAAGAAATCGCGGCGGTCCTGACCTATGTCCGCAACAACTGGCGAAACGAAGCGTCGGAGATCACCGCCGAGGAAGTCCGTGCGGTGCAGGCTAAATACCCCGACCGCAAACTGCCGTGGACAGTGGCTGAACTCGATGGCCTGCCCGCAGACACGGCTCAGGCCGGCGGCGCACACGAAGCCGCAGAGGCCGACACGAGCGACCCGATCGCATGGGGCCACGCGCTCTACAACGGCGCCGCGATGTGCGCCACGTGTCACCAGCCCAACGGCCAGGGGATCGAAGGCGCCTACCCCCCACTCGCCGGAACCCCCTGGGTCACCGGAGACCACAACCGTTTGATCAAGATCGCGTTGCACGGCATCAGCGGCGAGATCGAAGTCCTCGGCAAATCCTACAGCAACGAGATGCCCGGCCAGGGCGGCCTTCTTACCGACGAAGAGATGGCCGCCACCCTGACTTACGTCCGACAAGCGTGGGGCAACGAAGCCGCGCCGATCTACGCGGACCAGGTCGCGGCGCTGCGTGCGAAGTACGCCGACCGACACGAACCCTGGCCCGGCCCGGAGCTCGCGGCGGTGGACAACGTTTCGCCGTTGACCAACGTGCGTTTCCGTCGGATCGACATGAGCGATATCCCCGAAGGTTTGCACCTGAACACGCCAGAGTTCGATGCGCTGCCGGTGATCGACGAGGGCGAGATCGAGTCGAACTATTTCGATACAACCAAGATCGCTGGGCATCACGAAAAGGATGCCCTGTTTGCGGTCGTCTTCGAGGGCGAACTCGAAGTCCCCGCAGAAGACCAGTACCACTTCGCCCTTGAAGGGGCCGGCACCGCCGTCTTGGTTGTCGGCGACGAAGCCGTGGTGAATCAGCCGGACATCAAATCGAAATGGCTGAACAAGAAGGCGACCAAGCTGATGTCGCCGGGGACACACCAGGTCAAGCTCTACTACCACCAGGGCGTGGGGTGGAAGAACCTGAAGGCCTCGGCCCGTGCCGACAGTGTGTCGCGGACCAAGTGGGCGATCACGCCCAAGCCGACCAACGACATGCAGCTTTCTAACCCCAATTACCTGCTGGTGCCGGAGCGTGATGAGCCGATCCTGCTCCGCGGCCGGTTCGAAGGGTTGGGCCACCTGGGCATGGCCGTGGGCCACCCGCTGCGAGTGAACTATGCGTACGACTTCAGTCGGTCACAGCTGACGCGGGCCTGGCAGGGTGAATACCTCAACGCCGCCGCGGTCTGGCTGGGGCGTAACGACAAGCACATGGGGCCCGAGGGCTCGGATGCGCTGGACCTTACGACGCGTCAGCCCGTTGCGATCCTCGCTTCGCTCGACGCCGACTGGCCCGGTCCGGTGAAGGTGAACCAAAGCCCGGAGGGCTACGAGTTCATCGGCCACCGCGTGGTCGACAAGCTCCCGGTGTTCTACAGCAAGTTCTTCGATGGCGTGCTCAGCGACCGTTCGGTCCCGCAGACCGGCAGCCTGACGCGCACGCTCGAAGTGAACTCGCCCGAAGCGAGCAACACCCTGGTCGCTTTGCTCGCCGAGGGAGCCAAGATCGAAGACCTGGGGCAGGGCACGTATCAAGTCGACGGCAGCTACCGCGTGGTGGTTGACGCCAGCAGCCCGTTGCCCGAAATCCGCCGCCAAGGCGATCGCGACCTGCTGGTCGCCCCCGCCGCTTGGGAAGACGTCTCCATCGACCTGCCGTCGTGGATCCTGAGCCACACCGAACTCGAACCACAAAGCCCCGGCCACCGCGCCACCTGGGCCTGGGAGTATCAATGGATCGACTAACCCCCCTGACCCGCACCCTGACCGCCGCCAGCGTGGCGCTCGCCAGCATGGCGGCCGTCAGCCCGGACGCCTCGGCCAAGCCCACCAAGCAGCCCGAGAGCGAGAAGAAGTACTACGTCATCGAAGACATCCCCACGCCCGAAGGCGTCGTCTTTGAAGCCGCGGGTTTTGCCCGCCTCGAAGGCGATCGGCTGGCCGCTTCCACGCGCCGCGGCGAGGTCTACTTCGTCGACAACATCTTCGGCCCGGTCGAAGACTTCGAGTTCACCCGCTTCGCCGCCGGCCTCGACGAGCCGCTCACCATCGTCTGGAAAGACGATTGGCTCTACGCCGCCGAGCACACCCAGGTCGTACGCATGCACGACGAGAACGGCGACGGCGTGGCGGATGTCTACGACACCTTCAACAACGAGTGGCCGACCACCGACAACTACCACGAGTACAACTTCATGTCGCCGCCGGATAAGGACGGCAACATGTGGGCGGTGCTCTGCCTTACCGGCTCGGGATCGAGCCCGGTCTACCTCCGCGGCTGGGCCGTGCGGATCACGCCCGAAGGTGAACTGCTTCCCAGCGTGGGCGGTATCCGCTCGCCCGGCGGCATCGGCTTCGACGCCACCGGCGAAGTGTTCTACACCGACAACCAAGGCCTCTGGAACGGCACGAGTTCGCTCAAGCACCTGAAGCTCGGCTCCCACGCGGGCAACCCCACGGGCAACACGTGGTACAAGCAAGCCAAGGAAGACCTCGCGACCAAAGGCGTCGAAGACTACCTCGGCCCCGATCCCGGCTGGCCGGAACAAGACCAGACCCTCACCGAAGACGAGCGTCAGCGCAACCCGCGCTACCTCCCCCCTGCGGTCATCTTCCCGCATGGCAAGGTCGGCAACTCGCCCACCGGCATCGTGTATGACAACAGCGAAGGCAAGTTCGGCCCGTTTGCCGGGCAGATGTTCGTCGGCGAGATCACTCACAGCCAAGTCCAACGCGTCTTCCTCGAAGAGATCAACGGCGTGCAGCAAGGCGCGGTGTTCCACTTTGTCTCGGGCTTCCGCTCAGGGCCGGTGGGCGTGATGATGGCCGAGGAAGGCTTCATCTTCACCGGCGAGACCGACCGCGGTTGGGGCTCGCGCGGCGGCAGCCCGTTCGCGTTTGAACGTATCCGTTGGACCGGCGAGGTACCGTTCGAGGTGCACGAGATGCGCATCGAACCCGACGGCTTCACGCTGACCTTTACCAAGCCCGCCGACCCCGAAACCGCGGGCGACGTCGCGTCTTACCAGATGAAGAGCTGGACCTACTGGTACCAGGCGGCCTACGGCAGCCCCGAGATCAACCACGCCGACCAGACGATCACCTCGGCGACGGTGGCCGAGGACGGAATGTCGGTGCGGTTGGTCGTCGAAGGCATCGTGAAAGGCGACGTTCACGAGCTGAAGATGGAAGGCGTCCGCTCGGCGGAATCCAAAGACGAAGGCCTCTGGCACCCGCTTGGCTATTACACCGTCAACGAGATCCCGGCGGAGTAAACAACCGGCAGCCTCGCCAACGCCCAAACAAACCAAGAAAAAACGCCCGCCGATCAAACGGCGGGCGTTTTATGTTTCGAGGTTAATCAATCCGTTCACGGCGTAGGTAGCTCGAGCGTCTTGTCGTCCGCCCCCGGGGCGAAGTTACTCGTAAAGAACTCGGTGCCATCGCCTTTCGCGCCCCACTCGACCTCGACCCGGCCGTCGCCCAGCACGATGTTCAACAGCTTGGCCTTGAGCGCGTCGGCCACGCCGCGGTACTTGGGGTTGTGGGCGAGGTTGTTCAGCTCATCCGGGTCGGCCTTCACGTCGTAGAGGATCGGCTCGAGGTCTTCGTAGTCGGCTTTGAGGGCCCACTTGAAGTCGCCGCCGTGCTTCTTGTCGGGTCGCGGCTTGAGCGAGAACATGTACTGCTCTGTGCGGATCGTCGCACGCGGGCCGGTCACGGCGTGGCTCTCGCCGATGATGTACGGCCGGGGAGCCAGCTCGCCCGACGCGACCTTCGCCAAGTCGTAGCCGTCCAGATAGGCGTACTTCTCCTGGGACAGGTCCCCCCCGCCCGCGGCGATCACCGTGGGCTTGATATCGACGAACTCGGTGAAGGCGTGCACCACCTTGCCCGCGGGGAATTTCTCTTTGTCCGAAGACACCACGATGATCGGGTTCAGCGAGTCGATCAGCCACGGCGTGAACTTCGAGATCGCGCCGTGCTCGTTGAGCTTCCAGCCGTGGTCGCCGCACACATAGACAACGACCCAGGGCTGACCTTGCGACTCGCTGTACGCGATGAAGTCGTCCGCCGCTTTGCCGACCAGCTCGTCGCCGTAGGCGCAGAACGCGTAATAGTCCTGCACCATGATCTGCTTATCCGCATCGGTGAAGTGGTCCGAAGCGTTGGTCCAAGTAACGAACTGCTTCAGGTCCTTGGGAAGCGTGTCTGCTTCCTTGGGGTCCACCACGGGGATCTTGTAGGTCTTCTTGCTGAAGCGCTCGCGGTAGGACTTGGGCGGCAGCACGGGGGTGTGGGGGAAGTCGTAGCCGATGTGGGCGAACAGCGGCTTACTGGTGTCCACGCCGGTGTAGGTCTGCGAGCCGACCGTCAATTTCTTGCCGGGGTTTTCCAGGAAGCGGGTGAGCTCGGTGTTGTAACGCCCGTCACGCGTGAGGCCCGCGGGCTGCGGACTGACGCCGCCGAGGATCATGCCGGTGTTCCATAGGGGCTTGGCGTTCGGCGGATCGTACTTGCGGAACAGGTCGTACTTCGCATCGACTTTCGCGCTGTGGTTTTCGAAGCCGGGCACGTCGTTGAGCGCGGGCCCGCCGTAGTCGACGCCGTCGGGCGAGAAGAACCAGTCGGTGTGCGTGGGCTCGGGGAGTTTCTTGCCGTCGATCTCGGTGATCTTGCCTTTGCTCCAGTCGGTCAGGCCCTCGGCCCACATCTTGTGGAAGCTGATGTCCTGCTCGTAAATCTGATGCCCCTTGAGCTTGCCGTTCGCGCCGAAGGTGCGGATGCGGACGCCGAGTTTGCCGACGTGGAACGTCTGGTAGCCCAGCTCGGCCATCTGCTCGGGCATCGAAGGCTGCCAGTGGGGGACGGTGTTGTTGTGCCATTCAAACTCGTAGAGGCCCGAGCGGTGCGGGTATCGGCCGTGGTGGATCGAGGCCCGCGAAGGAGCGCAGCCCTGGGCGTGGCAGAAGGTGTTGATGAAGGTCGTGCCCATCTCCGCGAGGCGGTCGACGTTCGGCGACTCGACGTAGCCCAGGGCGCTGTGGTCCCGGCCGTGCAGGATGCGGTTGAACGCCTGGATGGAGTCATAGCGCTGGTCGTCGGTGATGATGTACAGCACGTTGGGTTGAACATCATCGGCCGCGATCGCGGTCGGCGAAATCATAAGAAATGCCAAGAGAAGTAAGCTGAAATATTTATGCATCTTGATCTTTCGATAAAGGTTCATGTCCATGAAAAATGAGTAGTGGTCGAAAAATGAACTACGGGGCACCGACCGCCGGAATCTTGATCGTCTTGTCATCCGCGCCCGGGGCGAAGTTGCTGGTAAACACCTGGGTTCCGGTGCCCCACTGCTCCCATTCGACTTCGACCCGGCCGTCGCCCAGCACAATGTCGAGGAGCTTGGTTTTCAACGCCTCGGCGACCTCACGGTACGCGGGGTCGTGGGCGAGGTTATTCAGCTCATCGGGGTCGGCGATCACGTCGTAGAGGATCGGCTCGAGGTCTTCGTAGCTGGCGCTGAGCGCCCACTCGAAATCTTCGCCACGCTTGTCGTGCGGCCGGTTGCGGAGCGAGAACATGTACTGCTCGGTGCGGATGGTGGCACGCGGGCCGGTGAGCACGAGGTTCTCGCCGATGATGTAGTCGCGTGGTGCAAGTTCACCCGAAGCGACCTTGGCCAGGTCGTAGCCATCGAGGTAGGTGAAACGATCGGAAGACAGATCCGCTCCGCCCGCGGCGATCACCGTGGGCTTGATATCGACGAACTCGGCGAACGCGTGAACCACCTTGCCCGCCGGGAAGGCTTCTTTGTCCGACGAAACCACGATCATCGGGTTTTGGGCATCTGGACGCCACGAGGTGAACTTCGCGGTCGAGCCGTGCTCGTTGAACTTCCAGCCGTGGTCGCCGCAGACGTAGACGATCATCCACGGCTCGCCGCGTGTTTCGTTGTATTCGATGAACGCATCGGCGGCCTGGCCGACCAGCTCGTCGCCGTAGGCGCAGAAGGCGTAGTAGTCCTGCACCATCTGCTGCTTCTCGGCGTCGGTGAAGTGGTCCGACGGCTTGTGGTTCTTCACGAAATTCTGCATCTGCGGCGGCAGCTTGGCGAACTCATCCAAATCCCAGGTCGGGATGTCGTAGGTGATCTTCTGGAACCGCTCGCGGTACGACTTGGGCGGGAACACCGGGGTGTGCGGGAAGTTGAAGCCCAGGTGGGCGAAGATCGGGCGGGACTGGTCCACGCCGTCGTAGGCCTGCGAGCCGATGGTCAGTTTCTCGCCGGGGTGGTCGAGGAAATTCTCGAGCTCCGTGACGTACCACGCGTCGCGGGTGAGGCCGGCCGGTTGGGGGCTGACGCCGCCGTAGAACGTGGGCCAGTAGCCGGGCTCGCGGTTTTGGCCGGGCTTGTAGTGACGGATCAGGTGGTACTTCTCATCCGTCTCCTTGCTCATGTGCTCGAATCCGGGGATGGTGTTCAGGCCCGACCCGGTGTACTCCCGGCCTTCGGGGCTGTACATGGTCACCACGTTCTTGACCGGGTGCGGCAGCTTGACGCCTTCGATCTCGGTCATGGTGCCCTTGTTCCAGTCGGTGAACCCCTCGTTCCACATGATCTTGGCGTTGATGTCGTTCTCGTAGAGCGGGTACTGCCCCTTGCTTTCGCCGTTGGACCCGATCTTGCGCTGTCGCACACCGAGCTTGCCGACGTGGAACGTCTGGTAGCCCAGCTCGGCCATGACTTCGGGCATCGACTGCTGCCAATGCTCGACCTTGTTGTTGTGGTACTCAAACGAATAGAGCCCGGTGTGGTGCGGGTATCGACCGTAGTGGATCGCCGCGCGTGACGGGGCGCAGCCCTGGGTGTGGCTCCAGGCGTTGATGAACGTCGTGCCCATCTCCGTCAGGCGGTCGACATTAGGCGACTCGACATAACCCAAGGCGCTGTGGTCGCGCCCGTGTAGGATGCGGTTGAACGCCTGGATCGAGTCGTATCGCTGGTCGTCGGTCAGGATGTAGAGAATGTTGGGCTGGGTTTGTTCTGCCGCAACGGCTTTGCCCGGCAGAATCGCCAGCGTTAATAGCAGCAGGATGAAAAACTTGCGCATCGTGTACTCCGAGTATCGAAACCAACGGCTAGCGTGGACGACCGGGATGAGGATCAAGGGATGAGTTCCGCGGGGATATCGAGCTTCTTGTCGTCTGCCCCTTCTGCGAAGTTGCTGATGTGGTAGGTGTTGGGCTTGGACCAGTCGCACTCGATCCGGCCGTCGCCCAGCACGATCCGCCCCAGCTTGTCGCGGAAGAACGCCGCGAGCTCGACGTACTCCGGGTCGGCGGCCACGTTGTTGCGTTCCATGGGGTCGTACTTCAGGTCGTAGAGCGCCAGGTCCACCTTCTCGACCGGGGCCTTGAGCGCCCACTGCAGGTTCTTGCCGAGCTGCTTTTCGTTGACCCAGTTGTCGAACGGGCGGGTCCGCATGGAGAAGCGAAAGCGTTCGGAGTGGAGGTAGGCGCGGGGGCCGATCACGAGGTTCATCTCGCCGAGGATGTAGTCGCGCTTGGGCTTACGCTCGTGGACGACATCCAGCAGGCTGTAGCCGTCGAGGTAGTCGAACTGCTCGGAGGCGATGTCGCCACCGGCGGTTTGGATGAGGGTGGGGGCGAGGTCCACGTATTCGACCAGGCCGTTGTACACCTTGCCCGCGGGCACGAGCGACTTGTCGGACGAGGCCATAATGATCGCGTTGCCCACCGAGTGGTGCCACGGGCCGAACTTAGCTTCGATGCCCTGTTCGCCGAGGTGCCAGCTGTGATCGCCGACCAGGAAGATGATCAGCCAGTCCCGGTCTTGCTTCGCCGAGTATTCCTTGAACGATTCGATCGCCCGGCCCATGAGCGCGTCGCCGTGGGCGCAGAAGGCGTAGTAGTCCTGGATCGCCTGCTGCTTCTCGTCGTCGGTCATGTCGTCGAAGTTCATCGCCTTGAACAGCCGATCGAGCTGCGGCGGCAGCTTCGAGACCTCGGCTTCTTTGTCGAACTCCGGCACCTTGTAGGTTTCCTGCTGGAAACGCTCGCGGATCGACTTGGGCGGCAGGACCGGGGTGTGGGGCAGGTGGAAACCCAGGTGCATCAGCACGGGCTTGCTGCTGTCGGGCCCCTGAACATCCAGGCCCCAAACGGTTTTGTACCCCTGGTCGGCGTTGGCGAGGTGGCTTTCAAATTCATCGACCACGCGGGCGTCGACGGTCTTGTCGGCGGGCATGGGGTTCACGCCGCCGATGATCAGGTTCTTGTTTCCGCCACGGGTGTAAGAGCGGAGGATGTCGAACTCTTCTTCGACCTCGGCGCGGATGCGTTTATCGTCTTCGGTGATCGGGCCATCGACCCGGCTCAGGAAGTATTCCTTCACGCTGCCGTCGGGGTAGTGGGCCCACTCGGCTTGCCCGAGCTTGGTCCAGTTCTTGGTGTAAGCCGTGTTGCCGAACAGGTCGCCGTAGCCGACTTTCTGGAGCTGGTTCTTGAAGTGGATGCGGTGGTCCCAGTGGCCGGGGTCGTGGAAACCTTGGCCGGGCCCCCAGCGGTAGATGTAGCTGTCGGACTTGCCGAAGCTCGCGGAGGTGTAGCCCAGGTCACGCAGCGTCTGCATGATCACCGGCCGCGTGAAGTCGGGCTCCTGGTGGGTTTGTTCGAAGGCGTAGTGCCCGTTGCGGAAGGGGTACCGCCCGGAGTGGAACGAGCCCCGCGAAGGGCCACACGCCGGGGAGTTGTTGAACGCGTTGATAAACAGCGTGCCCTCGGCGGCCAAGGCGTCGGCCACGGGCGACTCGACGTAGCCCAGCGGGCTGTCGTCGGTGCCGAAGACCGCGCGGTTGTAGGCCTGCAGCGAGTCGGGCCGCTGGTCGTCGGTGACGATCCACATGATGTTGGGTTGTTTGTCACCCGCCTGAGCTTGCCCCGGGAAAATGACAGCAGAGCAGATCGCAAGAAGAGCTATCGATAGAACAGCCGGTTTAAAAGCAGTCATGTTGTCTCGTTAAAAAGAAAGCAGGGTTGAAGAGGGAATCACGTCCGTGGAATTTACAGCCAAGTCATATGGCTTAGACCCACATGTTGATTGTCTACATTAACCGTCGATTTATAGATTGACAAGATCGGAAGTAGTCTCGATGCGCGCAGTTGGATTAATCTCGAATCTGATTGACGTAACAGTAATACGCCCCTCGATCAATCTTGTTTTCATCGATCAACCAAGCCTGAACGCGGTAACGCCCGGGACTCAAATCGGCCACAAGGGTCACGTGGCAAAGGTCGGGGGTGATGGCCTGATCGACCAAGGCGACAGAATCACCTTGCTGATCTACATCAACATCGTGAATTGCAAGTTTTGCGCGCTTAAATGACAAGCTCGCGCCTTCGGGGCGATCGCTCACGTGGGGCACGCCGATGCGAGCGGGAAGCCCCGCGGTCATAGGCGCATCGACCTCACGAGGCCAGCGGCGGAACTCAAAGGTGTACCGCCCCGCGTCCGCGACTTCGATCAGCCAGTAGCCGTTCTGCGGCACGCCGAGCCGGCAGTGGTTCTGGTCGTAGATCCCCGGCGGTCGATCCACGCCGTGCCAGGCGTGGGCGGTCATCATCACCGAGTCATCATCCTGACTGAGATAGAACGGCCAGACCTGATCGAACCCCGCGTCCAATTCCTCCCACCAGGCCTCGTAAACCCCCATCAGCTGCGCGACCACTTCGGGGTGCTGTTCCGAAACATCCTGCCGCTGCTCGACATCGTGGTCGGCACGGGTGAGCTCTCGCCGACCCGGCCCCCAGTCGGTGGTTTGGCAGAGCCGCCAGTCACGGGTCATCACCGCAAAGTCTTTGTACTTCTCCGGGTTGTCGCGCTGCTGGTTGTGGACGACGATCGCGCGTTCATCGAGTTGCTCATCGTGTTCGCCCTGAAGCGCCTGAGAGAGATCGTGCCCATCGAATCTGCTCGGCGCTGAAGCTTCCCCGGCCAAGTCGCACTGCTCGATGAGCGTGGGCACTAGATCGAAGTGCGCCGTGAGTTGATCGACGTCTCGCCCCCCGCTCCAACCGCCGTTGGCCCAGCGGATCATGCAGAGGTTGCGGTGCCCGCCGTCGGTGCTCCAGCACTTCTTGCCGCGCAGCCCCGCGTTGTAGCCCTCGGCAACAAAACCCTCGTGGTCGACCGTCGCGCCGCAGGCGGTTCCGTTGTCGCCGGTGTAAACGATGATCGTGTCGTCGGCGATGCCCAAGTCCTCGAGGTGCTGTCGCAGCTTTCCCACGTTCTCGTCGATGTTGGCGATCATCCCGAAGAAGTGCGCCCGGTCGTGGGGAACGCCTTGGTCGAGGTAGGGCTTGGCGTAGTCGGCGTGGACGTCGTACGGGCTGTGCGGGGCGTTCAACGGCAGGTAGCAGAAGAACGGCTGCTCGTCAGCCACACTCCGCCGGATGAATTCGGAGGCTTCGTGGCACCAGACGTCGGTGCAGTAGGTGTCTTCGAATCGCTCGGGCACGCCGTTGCGCCAGAACACCGCGTTGAAGTAGTCGTTATCCCAGCGGTCGGGCATCTCGCCGATGACGCCGCCGCCGTGGTAGAGCGCCTCGTCGAAACCGCGGTCGTGGGGGAGGTAGCGACGCGAATCCCCCAGGTGCCACTTGCCGAACATCCCCGTGCGGTAGCCGCCGGCCCGGAAGTGGTCGGCCATGGTGGGCATATCCCGATTCAGGAAGTAACGACCGGTCAGCGTGCTCCAAACGCCCGCCCTGGCCGAGTAGCATCCGGTCATCAGCGCCGCCCGGCTCGGAGCGCACATCGGATCGGTATGGAACTGCTGGAGACGCACCGCGTCGTCGTGGAACCGGTCGAGTTCGGGGGTTTTCAGCCACGGGTTCCCGCTGCAGGAAAAATCGCCGTAGCCCTGGTCGTCGGTCACGATCACCAAAACGTTCGGACGGTTCTTATTCATGGGGGAACTGATGGGGTTCTCGAGCGGAAAAACGGAGTCTCACGGGCCGGTCATGATAATCCGCCGCCGCGGAAGCGACCCCGCATCAAACCCGCGCGGGCATATTTTTTGACAATTACGCTCATCATTTGACCCAGAATTGTTAGACTGATCCTCCGCCTCCTGCGTGGCCCCGGCATCCGGGTCAACCGCCTCCTCCGTTCCTTCGAACACCTAAGACGCCTCTTCCTTACCAGGTCTAATCTCCATGCCAAGCTTTGCGCGAAACTTCGCTTGTTTTTCCTGTCAAACCCTCTGTTGTGTTCTGCTCCTGGCCATGGGCTCCGCCGCGTCGGGGCAGGTGGCTTATGAGACCGGCGTTGCGGTGCAGGTGTACTCGGTTGAGGGCGACCTGACGAACGTGCCCAAGCTCGCTCCGCACCAGACGCCCAACTACGAACAGCTCCACGAAGCGCTGGATTTTCACGAATCCGCGCCTTGGGCCGAGGCCGTGCCGGGCAAGCGTGTCATCGTGATCCAAAGCGAACTGACTTGCCCCGAGCCCGGCAAGTACCAAGTTCGACTGACCGGCAACGGCGCCCTGCGCTTCCAGGTCTGGGGCGGGGTCCGTGGCGACACGACGATCGGCGACCCGGAAGTCATCGAAACGAGCATGGTCTGGAACGATGAAGGCAGCTACGTCCGGTTCAACATCCAGCAGCTGACCGTGGGCGAGGAATCGAATCTCGCTTTGGAATGGCGTGCGCCCGGCGCTGAAGACTTCGAGTCCATACCCGCCGAGTACTGGCGCAGCATCGCCGACCCAACGCGTGTGACCTCGCCGGGCGTCAAGCGGCTCTCGAACACGCGCAGCCCCGGCGACGGCAAGGCGGTCGCGGGACTGCACCCCGGCTACGACATCGCCACCATCCGCCCCACCGACAGCAAGCCCAGCGTCGGCGCGATGACCTTCATCGACGACGGCCGGCTGATCGTCGGCACGTTCAGCCCGAAGCAGCGCTCCAACGTGGCGCTGCCCGACATCGACAGCAAGGAACCCGACAAACTCTACGAGGTCCGCGGCGCAACCGGGAACGATGCGGACGCCTACGAACTCGTCGAGATCGCCGACGGTTTCCTCGAGCCCAGCGGTCTTTGCGCCATCGGTGACGCGCTCTACGTCTCGCACCGCCGGGCCGTCACCCGCCTGACCGACCAAGACGGCGACGGCTACTTCGAGACCCACCACACCGTGGGCGAGGGCTGGGAAGGCTGGAACTACCACCAGTTCTCCTTCGGCCTGATCCACCACCACGGCAAGCTCTACGTCGCGCTCTCCACCGCCATGGCCCCTCCCGGCTGGGAAGGCATGGGCACCAACGCCGCGACCAACGGCCCGATGCGCGGCTCGATGATCGAGATCGACCTCGCCACCGAATCGGTCCGCGTGATCGCCGGTGGATTACGCACGCCCAACACCGTAGCGATGGGCCCCGAAGGTTCGCTCTTCTATGCCGACAACCAAGGCACCTGGTTCCCGACCAGCGTGCTGTCTCACGTCCAGCCCGGCCGGTTCTACGGCCACTTCAACCGGACCAACATCGTCCCCAACCTCGCGGACCGCTTCCCCGAAGGCGGCCACCCCAGCACCTACTCGGACCAGATCCGCAGCACCCCCGTGCTCTACCTCCCGCAGAACGAGTTCATCAACTCGCCCAGCAAGGCGCTGCTCATCGAGGACGGCCCGTTTGCCGGGCAGATGTTGATCGGCGAGATCACCTCCGGCGGCATTCGCCGTGGCTACCTCGAAAAGGTCAACGGACAGTGGCAGGGCGCCGCCTTCCGGTTTACTCAGGGCCTTGAGTGCGGCGTGAACCGCCTGGACTGGGGGCCCGACGGCAGCCTGTACATCGGCGGCATCGGGGCCGGGGGGAGCTGGGCGTGGAACGGCACCCGCTTCGGCCTGCAACGCATGACGCCCAACGGCAAGACCGTCTTCGAGATGCTCAGCGTCAGCGCAACGCCCGACGGCTTCCACGTCCGCTTCACCAAGCCGATCGATGCCGAGTGGCTCGCCGACGCGTCGAACTACGACGTCGAGCAATGGAACTACAACCCCACCGCGCAGTACGGCGGCTGGAAGACGAACCAGGAAATCCTCAAAGCGGCTGAAGCCCACCCCGATGAAGACGGCCAGGGCGTGCGTTTGGTGATCCCTGATCTGAAACCGTGGCGCTGCGTGTACCTGCGGATGCTGCCGACCTCATTGGATGGCGAGACGATCTGGTCGACCGAGGCGTTCTACACCCTCAACATGATTCCGACTGCCGAGCCGATCGAGCCCAGCACGATCAACGGTCGCATCATCGTCTCCGACGAAAGCGACAACCCCGGGATCGGCATGGGTGTGCTGCCGCCCGCGGACGCGGTGGCGTTGATCGGCCGTTCGTCCAAGGGCCTGATGTACCACTCCAACGTCGAGCCCAAGCGGATGGCCAACAAGGGCGCGGTCACCCAAGACGAACTCATCCAGATGGACCCCGCGGAGGGCGTTGCGGTCTCGAAGAGCCTGGGCAATCTGATGTCGTCGGCGACCTTCGGCGACCAACGCCTGCACCTCGAATGGATGGCACCAGCCCGGGAAGACGGCGGTTACGGCAAGCAGACCGGCAACAGCGGCGTGTACATCCAGGGACGCTACGAAGTCCAGGTGCTCAGCACCCCGGCGGACAAGGCGCTCGAACCCTGGGAAGCCGGATCGCTCTACAAGTTCAAGCCCGCCGACGTCAACGCCTCGGCCGGGCCGGGAGAATGGCAGAGCTACGACATCTGGTTCCGCGCCGCTCGCTTTGACGAAAGCGGCAACAAAACCGAGAACGCCCGGATCACCTTGTATTGGAACGGGGTGCTGGTCCACCACGACGTGGAACTCCCGCAACCCACCGGCTCGGCGGCCAAGCACGGCGAGCCGGTCCGCGAAGGGGAGACGATGCTCACCGGGCCGCTGCGTCTGCAAGGGCACTGGAGCGATGCCGAGGGCCCGGTGCGGTTCCGCAACGTGTGGGTCGCTCCGCTCGAAACCTCAACCTACAGCCCGGAACCCGAGCGAGATTTGTTTGATGGGAAGTCGCTCGACGGCTGGGTGGTGCGTGGTGGCCAATCCGAATTTGCCGTGGACAACGGCGAGATCGTCGGCACCGCTGTGCCCAACAGCGGCGGCAACACGTTCCTCATGACCGAACAGACCTACCGCGATTTCGAGCTGTCCTACGAAATCCTCACCACCGACCTGAACTCGGGCGTCCAGATCCGCAGCCACGTCGACGGCGGGATCGACAAGCGCTCGGGCAAGATCCGTGGCTATCAGGTCGAAGGTGACCCGACCGACCGACGCTACAGCGGCGGCATCTTCGACGAGGGCCGACGCGGCTGGCTCAACCCGCTGATCGAGAAGCCCTACGCCCGTCATGCATGGCGGCAGGGCGAGTGGAACCAGATCCGGGTGGTGGCGAAAGGCTCCCGCATCCAGACCTGGGTCAACGGCGTGCCCGCGGCCGACCTCATGGACGCGATGACCGCCGAGGGCCACATCGGCCTGCAGGTGCACGGCGTGGGCGCTCGGGACGACCGCCCCACCGTCCGTTTCCGCAACATCAAGCTCCGGGAGTTCAAACCCGGAGCTGCGGATTGCGGCTGCTAGAGCATTCCTATTTCACCAGTAGTGTCGGGTTCAATTCCCCTCCCTTGAGGGAGGGGTTAGGGGAGGGTGTGAAAACTCGCCCCCACCCGGGGTGAAACCGCACGCCTCGGCACCCTCCCCCGGCCCCTCCCTCAAGGGAGGGGAGAAAACACCCCCCACAGAGCAAGTCGCTCTGCTTCTAATCACGTGCCTTGAATCCGTGATCAGATCGGCGTGACGCGCACCCGCACGTCGATCGTCTGATCCCCCCCGCCGATGATCACGCCGCGGACGGGGCTGACGTCGGCGTAGTCCCGGCCCCAGGCGAGCGTGATGTGGTGCTCGCTGGGGATCTGGTCGTTGGTCGGATCGAAGTCCGTCCAGTTGCCCTGACCGTCGCCCACGGCCAGCCACGCATGCGACGCATCAGCGCCGATGAGTTTGGGGTCCTCTTCCTTGTGGAAGGTACGCAGGTAGCCCGACACATACCGGGCGGGCAAACCCAGACCACGCAGCATGGCGATCTGCATGTGCGAGAAGTCCTGGCACACGCCCGACCGCTGCGCGAACACCTCATCCACCGGCGTCGAGACCGTGGTCGTGGTCGGGTCGTACTTGAAGTCGGTGAAGATACGGTGGGTCAACTCCAGCGCCGCGTCGAAGATCGGCCGCCCCTCGGTGAAGGATTCCTTTGCGTATTCTGTCAACTCCGGCAACGCACGGATCAACGTGGAGTCGTAGATGAACTGGAGCATTTCCAAACCCGCCGCCGAGGTATCCCACCTCACCTGGTCACGGACCTGCTCCCAGGGCGGGCTCATCCCGGGGATCGGCGGCCCCGCGGGTGTCACTTCCACCTCACTCACCGATACCACACTCATATGCGTATGCGATTCCTGGATCGTGAACAGCGTGGTTTGGTTACCGAAGTAATCGTGGCGGACATTCGAGTTGGCGGGAACCGGCTCAAAGTCGATGAGGTTGCCCAGGCACTTCTGCTGGCCCGGCAGATCACGCGGGCGGAGAAACACCTGGTTGTGTCCCACGCCGACGGAGGACGCGTAGCTGTACTCGGTCTCGTGCTTGATGCGGTACTTCATGCGCCCTCCTGGTTGACCTTGTCCAGCCGATCGGGCTCGGCATACTCAGCAGGCTTCCGCGTGGTACTGCCCAGGCGGGTCGAGACCGCGTTGTGACTCAGGAACTGACGGGCAATGGCATCGGAGAGTTGCGGCAGCTGATCGGTCAGGCCGGTGAGGTACTCGGACAACGCGTCGCGCTGGGACTGCATGTTCACCATGGCCAGCCAGCCGGGGTCGGCAAGGCGCAGCCCGGTCAGCATGTCTAGCACACGGCGTTGGTCTTCGGTGAGCCGCGTGTCGGGCGTTGAGGGCCGGGGCAATCGGTCGAGGTGCTCGGAGAGTTGGGCCACCTGGTAGGCCACGGAACGCGGGTTGGTCTCGTCGAGCAGCAGCATGTCGAGCGTGGTGAGTGCCGACGGCACCGCGAGGTAGCGTTGGCGGTAGCTCATCGCGCTGGCCATGACTTCGAGCAGGGCGTCGAGGGTCAGGCCTTCGTTGTCGAGCGGGCTGACCGCCAGGAGCCGCAGCAGTTCCGCATGATTCAACGCTCGTTCCAGACGCCGCCCCATGTCCAGGAATCGCCAGCCCTGGTTACGCAGCATCGACTCGGTGCCCAGCCCCGTGAACGCGGCGAGCGTGATGATCATCTGGTCGAGCAGCTCCATCGCATCCCCCAACTCGGTGATCGGGGGCTGCCAGGCTTCTTCGTCGTCCTTGCCTTCGGACGGCACCGCGATCGGGCCGGTGATTTCCTGGTAGTCGCGCCCCAATTGGCTGACGATCCGCCAGGTATCCAGCGAGATGCGGTCGCGCGCGGTCGATGCAAGCCGGCGGGCGTTGGCGAGGGTTTGGTACAGCCCGCTGGAGACTTCGGGGTTGAACATCGCCGAGAGGATCCGCGATTCAACCGAATCGTCTTCCTCGGCGTGGTTCTCGCTGACCGTATCCAACGCGTTCACCAGCGCGATCAGTTCGGGGCGGTCGTCGGGTTGGGCGTCGTCGGTGAGACGTTCCATGATCGCCCGCAGCAGCCGGACCAGCCCCTCGGTGCGCTCGACGTATCGCCCCAGCCAATAGAGGTTGTCCGCCACACGGCTGGGCAGGTCGAAGCTGTCGTTGGCCAGAGCCGTGGCGGAGGCCGAGGCGTCGCCGCTGAGCAGGCTGAAGTTCGAGACCGGCCCGTCGGAGATGATCCAGGTGTCTTTGCTGCCGCCGCCGCGCTGCATCGAGGTGACGCGTGAGTCGGCGGTGTTGGAGACCCGGGTCAAGCCGCCGGGCATCACGACATAGCCCGGCTCGTCGTCGCACGCCGCCACGTAGGCACGCAAGATCATGTGGCGCGGCTCGAGCTTGCCGTCGCGCCACACCGGAGTGGTGGAGATGTTGACGTTTTCCTGCGCCGCAAACGCCTCGGGCCGCGAGCGGATCAATTCGGCGATCTGTTTGCCCTGGTCCTCGGTGAGTTGATCGCCGAAGATCGCGTCGATGTGCACGCCGCCGAGGCCGCGGGCCGGGGCACCGGGGTACGCGGGCTTGATGACCAACTCATGCAGGTATTTGAGGACGTAGTCGAGTTCTTTGGGCTGACCGCACCACCACGTGGCGAGGCTGGGCAGTTTTTCTTCTTCGCCCAGCAGCTTCTTACAGAGGCCCGGGTAGAACGGCATCAGCCCCGGGGTTTCGAGCAGACCGGTGCCCAACGCGTTGGCGATCGTGACGTTGCCCGCCCACGCCGCCTGCACAAGCCCGGGTACGCCGATGGCCGAGTCGCCGCGTAGCTCCAGCGGGTCGCAGTAGCTGTCGTCAAGGCGACGGAGGATCACGTCCACCCGCCGCAGCCCCCCGAGGGTTTTCAGGAACACCTTGTTGTCGCGCACCGTCAGGTCGTCGCCCTGCGCCAGCGTGAAGCCGAGGTACCGCGCCAGGTAGGCGTGTTCGAAAAACGTTTCGTTGAACGGCCCGGGCGTCAGCAGCACGATCCGCGGGTTGTCACCCACACGCGGCGACATCGCCCGCAGCGTCTCACGCCACCGTGCAAAGAACCGTGCGTGCCGGGTCACCTGACAATCACGGAACACGCCCGGCAGCGTCCGGGAGATCACCAAGCGATTCTCCAACGCATAGCCCGCGCCGGAGGTCGCCTGGGTCCGGTCGTTGAGCACCCACCACTTGCCTTCGGGCGATCGCGCCAGGTCCACGCCGTAGAACGACAGGTACCGCTGCTTGGGCACCTTCAGGTTGTGGCAGGGCCTCAGAAAACCGGGATGGCCCATGATCAACTCGGCGGGGAGTTGGCCGGACTTCAGGAGTTTTTGCGGACCGTAGAGATCGGCACACACCGCGTTGAGCAGCTTCGCACGCTGGATCAGACCCGCCTCGATCATCGCCCATTCCTCGGCCCCGACGATCATCGGCACCGGGTCGAGCTGCCACGGCCGATCCATCCCACGCGGGTCGCCGTAGACGTTGTACGTCACGCCGTTGTCCTGGATCATCCGCTGGCCGTGCGACCAGCGTCGGCCCAGTTCGTCGGCCCCCAGCACATCAAGACGGCCGGCCAACCCCTCCCAAGCGGGGCGCACCCCGCCCTCGGCGTTTTTCATCTCGTCGTGCACACCGTTGGGCTCGCCGTACGACTGGGTCAGCGAGTGGTCGGTGTCCGGGTTGGCCACGGAGTGGGTCATGAGCCGCGTATCTTAGCGGGGAACCGCGGCGGCCCGCGATCCCAAGGAATTGGGGTGAACTAATGCGGATTCAAAGCTTGCGACGCAGGTCTAGCGTCACGGGCATCTCTTCGCTGCGCGTGGTCGGTCGCATCTGGAAGGAGCCGGGCGTGTGACCGTGCTGGAAGAACCGATTCACGCGGCGAGACTCGGCCTCGAGCGCGTTGATCGGGAACGTTTCGTAACTCATGCCGCCGGGGTGGACGACGTGGTACGTGCATCCGCCGATCGAACGGTTGGACCACGTATCAACCAGGTCGAAAGTCAGCGGCGTGTGGATCGGGATGGTCGGGTGCAGGCAACTGGGCGGCTGCCAGGCGCGGTAACGCAGCCCCGCGACGAACTCGCCCTGCCGACCGGTGGGGGTCAGTGGGAGTTCCTGCCCGTTGACCGCGACGGCGTACTTCCGAGCTCCTGAGACCGAGCCGACCAGGCCGGTGACCTTGACCTGCATGCGTTCGAGCGACGAATCGACGTACCGCGCGGTGCCCTGCCCGGTCGCTTCTTCGCCGAGCGTGAGCCACGGCTCGATCGCTTGGCGAAGTTCGATCGTGACGCCTTCGCAGGTGTACGTGCCGTGACGCGGGAAACGGAATTCGAAGAACGCGTCGTACCACGCGGGATCGATCGCGAACCCGTCCTCGGCGAGGTCCTTGAGGACTTCCTTGAAATCCTCTTCCACGAAGTGCGGCAGCAGGAACCGGTCGTGCAGCATCGTGCCCCATCGCACCAGGTGGTGCTTGCCCGGGGACTCCCAGAACTTCGCAATCAACGCCCGCAGCAGCAACGCCTGGGTCAATCCCATCCGCGGGTGCGGCGGCATCTCGAAGCCGCGGAACTCGACCAGCCCCAAACGCCCCGTCGCCGAGTCGGGCGAGTAGAGCTTGTCGATGCAGAACTCGGCCCGGTGCGTATTGCCGGTCAGGTCGGTGAGCAGGTTCCGGAACACGCGGTCGACCAGCCACGGCGGGATACCTTGCCCGCCGGGGTCGGGGATCTGGCCGCAAGCAATCTCCAACTCGTACGTCGCATCCGCGCGGCCCTCGTCGACGCGGGGAGCCTGACTTGTCGGGCCGATGAACATCCCGCTGAACAGGTAGCTGAGCGAGGGGTGGTTGTGCCAATGGCCGAGCAAACTTCGCAGCAGGTCCGGCCGACGCAGGAACGGCGAATCCAACGGCGTCGCCGCGCCGACTACGACGTGGTTGCCGCCACCCGTGCCGGTGTGTCGGCCGTCGAGCTGGAACTTCTCGGTGCCGAGTCGGCAACGGCGCGCGGCGTCGTACAGCGTCGTCGTCGTATCGACCAGTTCGTCCCACGACGCAGCGGGGTGGACGTTGACCTCGATCACGCCGGGGTCGGGCGTGACCTTGAGGTTATGGATGCGCGGATCGGTCGGCGGGGTGTAGCCCTCGATAATGACGGGCATCTTCAGCTCCTCCGCCGTGGCTTCGATCGCGTAGACCAAATGCAGGTAGTCTTCGAGCTGCTCGACCGGCGGCATAAAGATGTAGATCCGGCCTTCGCGCGGCTCGACGCAGATCGCCGAGCGGATCACCCAGCTGGCCGACTCGCCGACTTGCGGGACGCGGTCGCCCGGCGCGGGGATCGGTTCCTGTCGGTTGATGTGGCGATCGGGCGGGAGCTCGACTTCTTCGCTGCGGGCGGCCCGATGGCGTCCGCCTTGGGTGAAGTGGTCGGGCTCGGGCAGGGGCTTGGTCGCCGCGTGCATCGGGTCGGCCTCGACGACGTAGGGGTACTCGTCCTCCACCACCCACGGCAATCGGTCCAGCGGCAGACGCAGCCCGACCGGCGAGTCCCCGGGGATGAGCCGGATTCGGCCGCCACGCGGCAGCGGACGCGCATTGGGCTTGGGCTGTGGTTTGGCCTTGGACTTCTTCTTGCCGCGCGGCTGCGTCTCCATCGTCTTGTCGGCCGGGCCCTGCATCATCCACAGACCGCTCTGCCACTGCGGGCCATCCGGGCTGAACACCCGCTTGAGCGGCAGCACGTATCCCACGGGCCGGTTCAGCCCGCGCCCGAAGACGCGCTTCAAACGTTCGCGGTCCTCGATGCTTTCGAGCCGATTGTCCTGCGGCGTCACGTTGACCGGGAGCTTGGCTTTGATGTCCTGGTAGTGCTTCGTGTCTTCGTAGACCGACTTCACGTACCGGCTGGACACGCCGAGCTTCTTAGTCAGCTTCTGGAGGAACTTGCGGGCGTGGGGCGTGTCGTAGCCGTAGTCTTTCGATTCGTCGGCGATGAGGTCGTCGCGGCTCCACATCGGCTTGCCGTCTTTGCGCCAGTACAGGCCGAGCGCCCAACGTGGCAGCGGCTCGCCGGGGTACCACTTGCCCTGGCCGATGTGCAGCAGGCTGCCAGGGGCGATCTTGTTGCGCAAGCGTTGGACGAGTTGGTCGGCGTATTGACGCTTGCCCCCGCCGACCGCGGCGGTGTTCCACGTCTCGCCCTCCTGGTCGTCGATCGAGACGAACGTCGGCTCCCCGCCCATGGTCAGGCGCACGTCCCCCGCGTTGAGCCGGTCGTCGATCTGCTGACCCAGCGTGTTGATCTTCTCCCACTGGTCATCCGTGTACGGCCTGGTCACTCGCGGGTCTTCGTGGACCCGGTTGATCGTCATCGCGTAGTCGAACTCGACCTCGGCCTCGCCCAGGCTGCCGGAGATCGGCGCCGCACTCCCCGGGTCCGGCGAGGCCGCCAAGGGGAAGTGCCCCTCCCCGCACATCATGCCGCTCGTCGCGTCCAGCCCCACCCAGCCCGCGCCCGGCAGGTACACCTCGGCCCAGGCGTGCAGGTCGGTCACGTCTTGCGGCACGCCCGCCGCCGCCCCCTCCTCGATCGGCTTCTCGTCCGCCACGAGCTGCACCGAGTACCCCGAGACAAACCGCGCCGCCAGCCCGCTGCGTCGCAGCAGTTGAACGAGCAGCCAAGCGAAATCGCGGCAGGAACCCACGCCCTTCTTCAGCGTCTCTTCGGGCGTCTGCACGCCGGGGTCGTAACGCAGCGAATAATCCAGCCGCTGCTCGACCATCTGGTTCACATCCACCAGAAAGTCCACCGACCGCCGCTTCTCACGATTGATCGACGCGAACATCTCCTCGAACAGCGGGCCGCACTGCTTCTCACCCAGCGTCTCCAGGTACGGCCGGAGCTCACGCGCCAGGGCCTCCTCGTACTCAAACGGGAAGTCCTCGGCGTACTCCTCCAGGAAAAAATCGAACGGGTTGATCGGCGTCAGGTCCGCGACCAGATCGATCTCGATCCCGAAACGCGTCACCGGCTTGGGGAAGACCAGCCGGGCGAGGTAGTTGCTCTGCGGGTCCTGCTGCCAGTTGATGAACGGCTGCTCTTCGCCCGGCCCAACCTCCACCTTCATGGAGTAGGCCCCGATGGGCGTGCGGCAGTGCGGCGCGGGGCGCAGGCGAACCACCTGGGGGCCCATCTCCACCGGGCGGTCGTATCGGTATCGGGTCTGGTGATGCAGGGCGATGCGTATCGCCATGGGGGCAATCCTGGGGCGTCATCGCAACGGCACGCAGCAGGCCTGATCCACGTCCGTTGCGAGGGCAGTATACACCGCCCCACCCCACGACCCCGAAGCCCGCACAGAATCTAAACACCCCCGCCCCAAGGGCTTGGCGGGTTGATTGACGTCGGCTGTGGTCTTCGCCAAGCGGTTGTGGTAGCATTTCTCGCTCGACGTCGCAGGATGCAGTTCCGGCGGCTTCTCGAGGGTGTAGCTCAATTGGCAGAGCGTCAGCCTTCCAAGCTGAATGTTGCCGGTTCGACCCCGGTCACCCTCTTTTTCTTCCACATCCCCCTTCCGGATGACCTGCGGATAACCTTTCGTGCGGTCGGTATTGGGTCTACACTCGGCAGTCTGTGTTTGATGCTGTTCTACGACTGATCCCCCCCGACACGCCGACGGCGATCGCTTTGGCGGCGATGTGCGGGGCGGTGCTGATTATTGGGATCGCCAAGTCGGGATTTGGGGGCGGGATCGGGATCCTGGCGGTGCCGTTGTTGGCGCTGGCGCTCAACCCCGAGGTCGCAGTCGGGGTGTTGCTGCCGATCCTGATCCTGGGGGACATCGTCGCGCTGATCCAGCACCGGAAATTCCGGTCGTGGCGTCACCTGCGGTGGGCGTTTGTCGGCGGCGCGGTGGGTATCGGCGTCGGCACGATCTTGTTCTGGGTGTTTCGGTCCAGCCAGGTGATGGCCACGGCACTCAACCTCACGGTTGGCGGCGTGTGTGTGGTGTTTGTGGGGATTCAGGTTTACCGGATGCTCGGCGGGAAGGTGCCCGCGGTGCCGGACAACGCGGCGTCGGGCGTGACCGCGGGCGGGGTTGCGGGGGTGGTGTCGACGCTGGCCCACTCCGCGGGGCCGGTGATGACGATCTACCTGCTCGAACATAAACTCGAGAAACGGGTGCTGGTCGGCACGCTGGTGCTGTTCTTTTTCCTGCTCAACCTGGCGAAGCTGCCCACGTACGTCGGGTTCGGGCTGATCAACGGCAAGACGCTGCTGGCCTCGGCGATCATGCTGCCGCTGGTGCCGGTGGGATCGCTGTTGGGCTTGTGGATGCACCGGGTGATCGCCGAACGGCCGTTCACGTTTATCATGTACGCTGGGGCCGCGGCGGCCGGGCTTCGGATGGTGTGGAAGGGGCTGGCGTAAACCACGCTTCGTATTAAGTTGAGTTTTCTGGGAACCGAGGGACACCGTGTCGATCCATGTCGCCATCCTGAAACGCGAATACCTGCGGATGATCCTGTCGGGACAGAAGACGGTGGAGAGCCGGCTGTCGAAGCTGCGGTGCGCCCCGTTTAAGTCGGTCTCGACCGGCGAGCGGTTGTTTCTCAAAGCGTCGGGCGGGCCGTTCATGGCGACGGCGATCGCGGGGGCGGTCCACGACTACGCCGACCAGACGCCCGAGCAGATCGATGCGCTGTGTGATCAATGGAACCCCGCGGTCTGCGGCCCGCTGGCGTATTGGCGTGATCGGCGGGACCGTCCTTTCGCCACGATGATCCGCTTGCGGAACGTCGAGCCGATGGACGTGGGCCCGAAGTTAGCCGTGCAGAACATGCGGGCGTGGTACGTGCTACCGGATGAGGCGAGCCCGCTGATGGACGTCTCGCTGAAGCCCGGGGCGCTGCGCAACCGTTACCTCTCGCTGCCGGAGTCGTCGCCCGCTATGCGGAGTCAACCGCTCACGCTGGAGATGCCCGACCACGAGTCGGTCCAGACCGATTTCGTGGATGGCGGGCCCATGCTGCGTTGGCGCGGGTGGGGCTGGTACTACGACGCATTTGCGCTCGAGGCGGGTGATGTCGTGCGTTTTGTCGCGCTCGGCGGGCGGCGGTATCGTGTGAGGTTCATCCGTTCGACCCCGTAACCCTTTCGCCTATGCCGCCACTCGACGCTTACATTTCAGATCAGGCGCTCGACCAGTTGCTGGCGGTGGCGCAGTTTGAAGACCTCGGCCCCACCAACCTCGACGCCACTTCCGCGCTGTTCATCGACGAGAACACCACCGCGGAAGCTAAGGTCGTCGCGCGTCAGCCGGGCACGGTGGCGGGGTTGGCGTTGTTGCCGGCGATCATCGAGCGTTACGACCCGAACGTCACCCTGCAGTCGGTCGCGCTGGACGGGGCACGCGTCGAGCCGGGCGACGCGGTGGCGGTGTTCAGTGGGTCACTGCGTTCGGTACTCATGCTCGAACGCGTTGCGCTCAACTTCCTCGGGCACCTCTCGGGCGTGGCGACGCACACCGCGGCGTTTGCCGACCGGATCGCACACACCTCGGCCAAGGTCTACGACACCCGCAAGACCCTGCCCGGGCTGCGGGGCCTGCAGAAGTACGCGGTGGCGTGTGGCGGCGGCGGGACGCACCGCATGGGCTTATACGACGCGGTGCTGGTCAAGGACAACCACCTGGCGCATGTGCCCATAGCCGAATGGACCGACGCGTTGCGGGCGATGGCGGATCGGGCCCGCTCGGAGATCGAGGGGCTCAAGTTCGTGATGGTGGAAGTCGACACGCTCGAACAACTCGCCCAGGTCCTGCCCGCGGGCGTGGACCTAGTGCTGCTCGACAACATGCCGCCGGACGTACTGCGGCAAGCAGTCGACATGCGAAACCAAACCGCACCGGGCGTTCAGCTCGAGGCGAGCGGCGGGGTGACGCTCGATTCCGTTGTCGCGATCGCTGAGTCGGGCGTGGACCGCATCTCGGTGGGCGCACTGACCCACTCGTCGATCAACCTCGACCTCGGGCTCGATATCGAACCTGTCGCTTCGTAACGATTACTCGGCTGTGGGCACGTCGGCGAGCTCCAGACGCTCGCCAGCGTTATCCGACTCTTCGCTGCGGCGCACCTCGGCGAGCTGCGCCTGCTCCAGCGAACGCGCGGCGATATCGGCCAGGCGCTCGGCACGCTCGGCGGCGGCGGCGAACTCCTGGGCGTAGCCTTGCTCGGTGGTCCATGCATCGGCGGCAACCTGAGCCCGGGCTTGATACGCCTCGGCCGCGTCCTGCAGACGGTCGGCCGACTCGCGGGCTTCCAGCGCCATCGCCTGAGCGGTCTCGGCCTGAGCCACCGCGGCTTCCAACGCCTGCTCGGCGGCCTCGGCTTCGGCCAACGATTGCTCGGCGGTCTGCGACGCTTCCTGGGCTTTCAACAACGCCCGGTGCGCTTCTTCGGCCTTGATCCGTGCGAGCCGGGCGGCTTCCTCCGCCTCATGCGCAACGGCTTCGGAAGTCACGGCCTCGTCGGCGGCGGCCTGCGCATCCTGCTGGGCCTGCATAGCGGCGGCTTCTTCAACCTTCAACTGGTCCGCGGCGGCTTGCTCGGCCTGAGCGACTTCGAACTGACGCTTGGTCACCTGCTCGGCCGCCGCACTCACTTCACGCAGAGCCGACTCGGCGACCTTCGCCTCGGCCTCGGCGGTCTGACGCGCGGCTTCGACGCGTTGGTTGGCTTCTTCGGCCAGGGCCTTAGAAGCTTCGTAGGCCTGCTGGGCTTCCTCGGCTTCACGGGCGGCCACTGCGGCGAGTTCCAGGTATTCCAGGGAGACTTTCAGGACGTAGCCCGAAGCATCCTTGGAAGAGCGGTTCGCATAGGGACGTTTCAGGTGCTTGGCCGACGCGGTCAGGTATAGGTAGCCGTCGTTGGCCAAAGCGAGCGAGTCGGGCCAGCGCAGGCGTCCGTCGGCGACGAGCGATTCCATCTTGCCCGAGGCGCGGCGGACGTAGACCGCGTTGTGCTCGAGGGCCGTCATGTAGAGGTCGCCGGTGGCGTGGTTGAATTTCAACCCGTCCATGGCCGAGCCGGTGGTGCCGAGGTTTTCGACGGCTTCGGAGACCGCCACCTCGCCGGCCTGATCATCCAGGAGCACGGCGGTCGGGACGCGGTAGAGCGTCCGGCCGACCACGGCGTGGTAGTACAGATAGTCGCCATCGGCAGACAGCTCTAAACCCGCAACGCCAAGGCGGACGTTGGAACGCTCACCCTCCGGGCCGGTGTGAAGCGTCACGCCGGATTCCGGACGGGTCGACTCGTGGCCGACCAAAACCGCGCGGGTCTGGCGCTGCTTGAGGTCGACCACATAGATGCCGCCCCGCTGCGAGTCGGAGAGGTAGGCCACGCCCTGCTCGGCATCGACACGCACATCGCTGAGCACGCTGTCGGCAGAGAAGTCACGCTGATGGTCGAAGTAGAAGATCTGTGCGACGCTGTCGTCCGACAGATCGATCTTGAAGAGCTTGGGGCCGGCGACAATCACGCCGCGTTGGCGTGGGTTGCCCGAGTCGAGCACCCAGAGGAACTCGTTTCCGTTTTCGATGGTGGTGGTGAGCGCTTGGGCCGACACGATCGCGCGCAGTGCGGAGGGGCCGGGCTTGGCATCCCATTGGTTCCAGATCGCGCTGGGATAGGCCACGGCTTCACCGGTCGGTTGCAGCTCGCCCAACGCGGGAGAAGGCTGACGATCCAGCCAGGGGAAGGTGACAAACACGCGGCCGGTCGACGACACGGCGATGCCCGAGGGGCTGTGGTCGTCGAACTGCGCGAGCTCCACGACCAGTTGGTTCAGGTCGGTGCCTGCGGGGAAGGTGATTCCTGCGGGCTGATCGCCGGCGGCAGACACTTCGTCTGAGTGTGGCGCAGTCGTGCTGCAACCCGTCACGCCGAGACCGGCCAGGGATAAGACGAGGATCGACATCTTGTTCATAACCAACTCCGCGTGATAGCAAGTAGAGAAACACGGTTGCTATCGACGTTTCCGGACGGTCGATGAAGGTTTGACGATCCCGCCTAAGCCGAAAATCCCATAAAAATCGCCCGCATCGGCGTGATACGTCACACTGTGCGGGTTATGCGGGCAAGCCAACGCGGAGGGCGGGTTAATCCTCAGCGGAAATACGGTAAAGCCGACGCGGGGTCGCGATGGCGTGGACGGGGTAGTCGTGAGTTTCTACGGGCAAGTCATCGCGCAGTTGTTCGTCGAAGGCCAAGCCGACACGCAGGCCACCCTCATGACCCGGCCCATCGAAAAAGCGGTCGTAGTACCCCCCGCCCATGCCCAGCCGGACGCCGGTCTCGGGCGAAAACGCGAGCCCGGGGAGCAGCGTGAGGTCGGGGGCGAGGCCGAGCGGTTCGCCGGTTTGGGGGGTGAGCAGAGAAGGCAGGTGCGGGTCGGGTACGAGGTCCTGGAGCGCGTGGATGACGACCGCCTGCATCCGGCCCGCCTTGGGATCGGTGATGTGCGGGACCGCCACCGTTTTACCGCGGACAAGCAACGCCTCGATCAACTCGTGCGTCGCCACCTCGCTGCCCGCCGAGGCGTACACGAAAACGCTTTGGGCAGTGCCGAGTTCCGGCAGGTTCAGAATCGTTTGATGGATGGCTTGGGAACCGCGCTGCCGCTCGCCGGCCGGTATCGCATCCCGCACGGCCCGGAACTTTTGCCGGAGTTGAGCTTTGGTCGACATCACATCGGCTTCACTGAGGGGAGCTAAACATCTGAATCTCTTCGACGTCCGCGTTGTGTTCAGCCGTGGGGTCGAGATGCAGATACTTCTTGAAGAATGCTACAGCTAGGTAGATCACCGGGGTGTCGATCAGCGCCGCGACAAGTTTGAACACGAAGCCCGTGATAATGAAAAGCCAGAGCTGCGGCCAGATAGCCTTGGCGTCGTCGACCGGCAATGCGTGGGCGTAGAAGTGGGTAATGGTAATCACCGCAAACGTGTCCACGAATTGGCTGATAATGGTCGAGCCGTTGTTACGCAGCCAGAGGTGCTTGCCTTTGGTTAGCCGTTTCCAGAAGTGGAACACCTGCACATCGATGAGCTGAGCGGCCAGGTACGCAATCATCGAAGCAAAGACCGAACTGATCGCTAAGAAACGTATCTGGTAGAAGGTCCAGCCTGTTTCTTCGTAGAGGCCTTTGTCGGCGTTGTACTCGGGCTGTACGGGGAAGCCGCCGCCGGCGTCGTTGGGCAGAAAGCCCGGGAGTTCGCCGCCGATCCAGAGGATCAACACCACCCAGAGGTTGAGCAGCAAACCGACGAGAACCAGAAAATTGGCTCGTTTTCGGCCGTAAAACTCGCTGATGAGGTCGGTGCAGAGAAAAGTGATCGGGTAAGGCAACACACCCACGGCGACGGCGAAGGTCAACTCGCCCGGGATGCCCCACTGCAATCCCGATTCCCCGCCATAGGACGCCAAGACCAGGAACCGCGATATCCCCAGCAGGTTGAGCATCGTCAACGTCCCGAGGAACAGCCCCGCGAGAACGAGGAACACCCGTTCACGGCGTTGATGGAGGATCGCGGGATCGATGCCGGGAGATGCGGTGGACAAGACCAGTTACTCACGAGAGGGAAAGAAAGCGACACGTGTAATTCATGCTAGGTCCCCTCGAGTGATGTTACAATCCTGTTGCCTTTCTTCACCCCCGCCCACTCGGGCAACAAGGAATTCTCTCGATGTCGACCACCACCCAACCTGCGCAGATCTACGACGGACACGGCGACGACCTGATCGTCGAAACCCATCTCAGCGAGAAAATCACGATCATCCCGGACGGCAAGCCGTCGAGCCAACCGGATGTGACCCGGCGTCTGCGGATTATGTGGGGCCAGCACCTGCTCGACGATGTGCTGGCGGGGCGTTACCGGTCGCTCGTCTGCGCGGTGAACACCGAAGACAACAGCCACGGCATCGTGGCCCAGCTGGCGACTCTGCTCCCGACGTCGATGTGGACCCCTAAGACGATCACCGAGTACGCCCGCCAGTTTGCGGGCAACCAGCAGACCGCGGTCCTGAAATTCGACATGGACGTGGTCGAGGTCCTTGCTCTGCTGCGCCCCTCGGCCCAGGACGAGATGACCATCACCGATCTGGGCCACGGCTTTGAGATCGTCAGCGAGATGCTGCGCCGCAAGACCCAGCGTCTGCCCACGGCATCGGTTTCGTTCCTCGGGGCCCACGCGAACCGGTTGGCCGGGGCCGAGCCCGGGACCGAGCCGAGCTTCGAGACGGTGCTGCGGGTCATGAGCGAAGCCGGATTTGCGGGGGATGTCTACCCCTCGGTGAAGATGTGGGACAGCCACCCCACCGCCGTCTACGCCCGCTACCCCTTCCCGGAATCGGTCGAGCAGATGCGGGACGGCGGTTACTGAGCCGCTGCTTTTGGTGAGATGTGGGGATAGGCAATCCTGCGGAATCCGGTCAACACCCCCTCGCCCGGGCCACAATCGAAGGGTATACTTGCACCTGATGATGAGCGTGGCACTCTCAGAAGCCGTGAATTCGACCCGATACCCGCTGGACGCCTTTGTTTTCGTTCAGCGCGGCTTGGACTTCACGGTCCGCCGGGAGCACGGCGAGCTCACCGAAGACTACGACCCCGAGGACCCGGATCAGCCCAGCCGTCACATCAGCGGCCGGGTGCTGTGCGAGGGGCTGCGTGACTACGCCATCCAGCAATACGGCCTGCTCGCGGGCACGGTGCTGCGTCGCTGGCGGATCACGAAATGTGAAGACTTCGGCCACATCGTCTTCGCCATGGTCGAATCCGGCATGATGCACAAGACCGAGGACGACTCGCTGGCGGACTTTGAAAACGTCTACTCGTTCCGTGACGCCTTCGGCAGCTCGGCCCTGGCCCTGGGCTGATCGAACCCACAGATCCCCGCAGTGCGGATCGGTGGCCCCACAATTCGCATCTGTGAGAACGCAATTACCCGATGATGCTACGGGCAGGTATCCTGCACCCGTCCACCCATCTTCGGGAGCCCTTGCATGTCCGACTCGGCCGATGCCGTTGAGCCCTCACCCCAGCCCCCTGAGGCACGCCCCGAACCGGCGCGTGCCACCCCAGGCAAACCCGAGTTCCGCCGATACGTCTGGCAGCGACGCTGGTTCCAGACGCTGCTCGCCGCGCTGGTCATCTTCCTGGTGCTGTCCTACGTCGTGCCCGGCGTCCTGGGGATGCTCTATGCGGTGCGCTCGGTGCTCGTACCGGTGCTGATCGGCTTGGCGTTGGCGTACATCGTCAACCCGGCCCTGCGTTTTGTCGAGCTCAAGATGCGCATCGGCCGACTGGCGGGGACCATCTCGCTGATGTTGTTGGCCCTGGTCATGGTCATGGTCATCATGGTCACCGCGGTGCCGACGATGTACCAACAAGGCGGCGAGCTGCTCAAGACGATCCAGGAAGCTTATCCGAGATACGTCGACAAACTGCTTGCCCGGATCGACCAAAAAGAAGCGGGCGAGTCAGAACAGCGACCCGACGTCGTGGTGGTACAGGTCAAGCCGGAGGTCGCGGCGAATGACACCGAAGCAGAGATTGACGGCACGACTCAAGCCGCGGAGATCGATGCAGAGGCCGACGCCGTGAGTCCAGAGGCGGCCGAGGAAGACGCGTCGATCGTCGACAAGTTCATCAACCCCGACCGCAATCGCCGACTGCTCGAGCTCAGTGTCGAACGGCTCAAGGGATTGGACGGCTCGGTCATCGCGGGCTGGGCGATGCAGTCGCTGGACATCGGCGTCGGGCTGGTGGGGTCCGCGGTGAGCTTCACCAGCTATATCGCGTTGTCCGCCGTGGTGATCGTGTTCTGCTTCTTTTTCTTCTCGTGGAAGTTTGATGCGATCTTGAAATGGTTCGAGCCGTTCATCCCACGCTCGCATCAGGCCGAAACCATCGACATGCTCAAGAAGATGGACCTGGCGGTCTCGTCGTTTGTGCGCGGCAGGCTGATCCAGAGCCTGGTCATGATGGTGATCCTGATCGTCGGCTGGTGGATCGCCGACGTGCCCTACTGGTTCTTGCTTGGGGTGGTGACGGGGCTGATGAACCTCGTGCCGTTCCTTCCCGCGGTGGGCTGGATCCTGGCGTTGATCCTGGCGGTCATCACGACGCTGGCCAACGGCGGAGACTTCACGGTCGCGCTGATCCTCTGGCCGAGCGTCGTCTACTTCGCGGCACAGAGCCTCGACGGCTGGGTGGTCGAGCCGCTGGTTCAGGGACAGGCCACGAACCTGGACCCGTTGACCGTCATGCTGGTGGTCCTGGTCGGCGGGACACTGGCCGGGCTGCTGGGCATGCTCCTGGCGATCCCGCTGGCGGCATGCGTAAAGATACTATCCCGTGAGATGCTGCTACCCCGACTCAGAAAAGTCGCGGCCGAGGCCTAGGCATTTTCAGATTCGGATGTCATCTCTAGATAAACGCGGTAGCCTTCCAACTCATGATCCTCGACCGCTTCCTGAGCAATCAGAGTGTGCGTTTCAGAAAAGCCTGTTTTGTCCATCGGAGCATGTCCGATCTGAGACTTGAGGTCTCGGGTCGACACCCGCTCAGGAAGTGTGTCAAATTGCTGTTCGTACAGCCGCACGTGAACAGCAAATTCATCTACCGCCAGGATTTTGCTGACAGCATAGGTACCGTTTTCATTGGCATATGCGTAAACATTCCCCGCTTCGATTTCGGTTGGCGGCAGATCGGCCGACCCATCCTGTGATTCTGCATCAGGGTTAAGCAGTTGCTGCACCCGGCTCACGATCGCGGTAGTCGGCTCGCGTTCCTGCTTGAAGTCGTCGAGCAAAACCTTCCGCTCCGAGCCGTTGGCGTCGGTGTAGTGCAACAAGGCGATGCCTTTGGTCTTCCACTTCTCTTCGTTCAGCGACTTGATTGAATCCCAAGGCATGGTGTGCCCGCCGCTGGCGGTGATACCGTTTTCGTCCATCGCGACCCACCGGCCGTTCTCGCGGACCAGCTTGAACAGGAAGAACAAACCAAGGGGCACGGTGATCATGGCCATCAACAACTGCGTGAAGATGTCTTTGTCGTACTCGCTCGCTTTTTTGATCTTCTTGGGAGGCGTCGTCTTCCATCCGCGTTCCGAAGCGTATTCCTTCCAGACCTGCGGGTAGTCGTCGGGGTTGGCTTCCTTGATGTCCACGTAGGCCAGCCCGATCTCTTTGATCTTGGGGTAACCGATCTGCCAGTCGTAGATGCAGTAGGCCCCGAAGCCGAGCATGATGAAGGTGATGAGGATCAGGCGCCATCGGTACCCCGAACTGATGGTGGATTTGACGGTATTCATGCTCAACTTCTACGAGAGGAAAGAAAGGGTTAACGAACTGATCTCAGCCAGCGGGCCCAAGAGCAGGCCAATCGCTTGGTTATACGAACGTTTTATCGACCCGTTCGCGATCTTTCACCAGTAGAACCCGGTGAGGTGGGCACATCTTAGCGATATGGCGGTTAACGGCGTGGATCGAGCCTGGGTCAATCCTTCTGGCCCCATTTCGATAGCGTCTGCCCCCACCAGTGCCCCACCAGCGCCCGCGCCATCGGACGCTGCAGCAGTTTGGTGAATCCCCCTTGGTCCACCCGTCGACGGGGTATCCGTGGCAGATTCCGGTCTTCCGATAACGCCCAGGTCAGAAACGCGCTGGTCTCGGCGATGGCTTTCCGCCGAGCGTCGCGTGGGGCTCCGCCGCCTCTGTATCTTCCGGGTGCTACCAAAACGGCCCACTGCCTCTCTTGGCGTCTGCTGAATCAGACGCGGTGAAATGAAATCCTAAACGACTCCAATCTATTTTTGCGCCGTGCGAGTGGTTTTCAAGTCCATCGGGCCTACTTTTCACTGCAGGCCATCCCGCTATACCGCCTAGGGTCCACGAATCCCGGGCGGTGGCTCGAACCACAAGCCGCGGCCTTCCCGCTGGGCCTGCCGCTGGAGCTGGGCGTAACGATCCACCTCCCGGTGTGGCCAGCGATCGTCCGCCCGGGCCAGCCCTTCGGACAGCAAGCGTTCGTTGAGGATCGTTCCGTCGGCCAGGACCACGTAGGCCAGCAGACGCCCGTACTGGCCCCTGAGCCGGTGGGGTTCAAGCCGGAGGGTGACCCGCTGCCCGAGGGCAAGTTCCTGCGTCCGTTCGGTCGCGGCCTCAGCCCCGGTCTCAGCGGGACGCCCCTGCCGTCCACGCTCGGGGGTGTTGATCCCCCAGAGCCGCACCCGGGTCGTAGCGCTCGACCCATCGGGTACGTCCAGATCAAGCGTATCGCCGTCGATGACCGCGACCACGTCAAAACTCCGCCCGTCGTACCGGGTCGCTTCCGCCCCGCCATATACCAGGACGCCCCAGCGATCGGCGAGGAACAGCGCGACCAGCAACAGCACCGCCAGCACCACGGCGCCTCGGCTACGCCAACGGCGACGCCGCAAGTACGCCAAAGGCGGTAAGCGTTTCACACGAGATCGTTTCTGGGCTGCCCCGGTTCTCACATCGAAAATGTACCAGCCTCGTTCAGAGGCCGCCGCGGCTACGCCAGGACGTCGAGCAGCGAGCCCACGACATGCGTCGGCAGGGTCGTCGGCACGGCCACTTCACGGACTTCGGTATGAACATGAACTTCCGCTTGTTCCTGCCCTAAGCGATAACCGAGGACGGGGCCGAGGCGGGCGTCGCAGGTGTACACATCCGCAGGGCAAGGCTGCGGCTTGCGGGCCACCGAATCCGAAAGCTCCACCTGATCCCCGGCCGCGGTGTGGATCGACCAAGGCCCCTCGACCTCTCGGCTCAGCGGCGGGCCGAACGGTTCGAACCGCTCGGGGCCGAAGTTGGCCTCGTGGATCAGTTGAACCGACAGGCTGGAGCGGGGATCGATACGCACGCCAAGCATGCTGCGAGCCCCGGACCGCGAGAGACCAGCCGAGCGACATCAACCTAAACCATGCCCTTACCGTCACTTGAGCAACCCACCCGAAGCTCCACCCGCTTTCGGTCTGGATGGAATGTTGCATCGACGCCACACGGATGATGCCCTAGGATGCTCGGCCATGCGTACTTCGGAACTCGATTTCGACCTCCCCCCCGAACGGATCGCCACGACCGCCGCCGAGCCCCGCGACAGCGCCCGGCTGATGGCCATCCACCGCGATTCGGGCAAAGTCGAACACCGCCGGGTCCGTGACCTGCCCAAGCTGGGTGTGTTCCAGCCGGGCGACCTCATGGTCGTGAACCAGACCCGTGTCCTGCGGGCCTACCTCACCGGCACCCGCGACGCGACCGGCGGCAAGGTCTCGGGCCTGTTCGTCTGCGCGCACGACGAAACCACTTGGGAAGTCATGCTCGAGTCCAAGGGCAAGCTCCAGCCCGGCGAAGCCATCGACCTGCACCCCGTTCCGCGGAAGGGTGATGAGACCGTGGCCCAGCTCACCCTGACCGAGTCGCTCGGGCGAGGCGCTTGGCGGGTCCAGGTGAGCTCGGACCAAACCACTGACCCGCCGACGCTTCTCGAGCGGGTGGGCTCGACGCCGCTGCCACCCTACATCCGCAAAGCCCGAAAAGCCCGTGAGCAACCCGAATTCACGGGGAACGACTTCGAGCGCTACAACACGGTGTTTTCCGATACGCAGCAGGCCGGCTCCGTCGCCGCCCCCACGGCGGGACTCCACTTCACGCCGGAGCTGCTCGCCTCACTCGATGCGATGGGCGTGCACCGTGCCGCGGTCACGCTGCACGTGGGGCTGGGTACCTTCTTGCCCGTTCACACCGAGTCGCTCGAAGACCACCCGATCCACCGCGAATGGATCGACGTTGCGGGTGAGACGCTCGACGCGTTGCGGGCCGTGCGTGAACGGGGCCGGGACATCCTTGCGGTGGGTACGACCAGCGTGCGGACCCTCGAAAGCCTGCCCGATTCATTCGAGGGCGTGAACCAGCACACCGGCGAGACCGAATTGTTCATCACCCCCGATCGTGTAGCCGACGGCTCATTTACCTACCGCTACACCGACCGCTTGCTCACCAACTTCCATCTGCCCCAATCGACGCTGTTGGCTCTGGTCGCCGCCCTGCCGGGTGTCGGGGTCGATCGTCTGCTGGGGTGGTATCGCGAAGCGATCCGAGAGGAATACCGCTTCTATTCCTTCGGCGACGCGATGCTCATCCTCTGAGCGCCGCCCGCTCGACGCCGCTACACTAACCGCCATGCCATTGGATCAGTCAGGCGACTTGGTCAACGAGTCAGACATCTCGATGCCGCTGGGCGACCACCTCGAAGAACTGCGGATGCGGCTGATCTTTGCCGGCATCGGCATCGTGGTCGCAGCCGGGGTCACGTTCTATTTCGTCTTCGACCTGATCGGCTGGCTGGCCCAGCCCCTGCTCCAGGCCCAAGACACCATGGGCTTCCCGGCCCAAACCCTCGTCACCGACGCCACCGCCGGGTTCACCAGCGTCATTCTCCCTGTAGGGATCATCGCCGCAGCGCTGCTCGCCTCACCTTGGGTGATTTATCAGGGCTGGAAGTTCGTTTCCGTGGGTTTGTATTCCCACGAGAAGAAAGCGGTGTACATCCTGACGCCTTTCAGCACGCTGATGACGGTGCTGGCGGTGTCGTTCACCTACTACATCCTGCTGCCGATCAGCCTGCTGTTCTTCCTGCAGTTCGCGACCTACTTCCCCAAGGTCGAGCTGTCCTCGCCCAATCCGCTCTGGGGGATCATCCTGGACGCCTACGGCGGCGACAAGACCCCGCCGGTAGATGCCGGTGACCAGCTTTCCACCGACGAACCGGTCGAGCTTCCCCTGTTCCCCGTCCTCGGTGAGGATCCGGTCGAGCCCGCCGAGGGGGCCATGTGGATCAATGCTCAGGAGGGCAAGCTCAAAGCCCTGGTCAACGGCGAGGTTCGCATCATCGGACTACGCAGCGACCGCCTCATCAACCCGCTCCCGCAGCTCGGTGAGTACGTGAAGTTCGCCGCGATGCTGATGTTCGGCGTGACTTTGGCGTTCCAATTGCCCGTGGTGATGCTTGTCCTGGGCTGGACGCACCTGTTTGATCCGAAGGCGATCGCGTCGCTGCGCAAGTACGCGTTGTTTGTCGCGTTTGCGGCGGGCGCGATCCTGACACCGACCGACATGCTCAGCATGTTTGTGCTCGCGGTGCCGTTGTACGTGCTGTTCGAAGTCGGCCTGATCATGATGAAGATCGCGGACCGCGGCGGTTCGTCGGCCCCCGATGAGCTTTGATCAAGCGTTGGGAGAACGGCAGACCTAGGATCACCCATGATCGCACCCAACCCCCAAACCAAGAACGTCCTCGGTACCGAGCTACAGCCCTGCTCGACCGACCCGATGACCGGTTTCTTCCGCGACGGCTGCTGCAAGACCGGCCCGAACGACACGGGCTCGCACACGGTCTGCGCAGTCATGACCGCGGAGTTCCTGGAGTTCACCCGCGCCCAAGGCAATGACCTGAGCACGCCTAGGCCCGAGTACCGCTTCCCCGGACTTAAGCCCGGCGACCGCTGGTGCCTGTGCGCCGCTCGCTGGCGTGAAGCCGATGAAGCGGGGATCGCCCCGCCGGTGGTACTCGAGGCCACGCACGCCAAGGCGGTCGACATCGTGCCGCTCGCGTCACTGGAAGCCGCAGCGATTTCCTAAACGCTCCTAGCCCCGCTTGCCACGACTACGCTGGGGGCACCTCCGCCAAATCATGGCGGTCCAGAGGTTTCTCGAAGTGCTCAATCGCAAACGCGTCCTCCACCCGGTACGGGCCCACGGCCGTCCGACGCAGAGCCGCGAGGTGCCCGCCCGTGCCCAGCGCGACCCCGAGGTCACGCCCGATGCTGCGGATGTAGGTGCCCTTCCCGCAGGTCACGCGGATCGTTGCGGTGGGCCAGTCGTAAGCCAGCAGATCGATCGCGTCGATGCGGACCCAGCGCGGCCGCATCTTGACGTCTTCGCCGTTGCGGGCCATCTCGTAGGCCCGCCTGCCTTCGATGTGGATCGCCGAGTAGGCCGGGGGGATCTGCTCCACGGACTCGCCGACCATCGCCTGACAAGCCGCCACCACCGCGTCACGGGTCGGGGGCGTTTCGACGTCCACTTCGGTGCGGGGGCCTTCGCGGTCGTCGGTGGTGGTGAATGCCGAGAGATCGACCTCCGCCTCATACTCCTTGGTCATCCCCATCAGGCGGTCAACCGATTTGGTCGCCTTCCCGACGCAGCACAGTATCACCCCGGTGGCCAGCGGATCGAGGGTGCCCGCGTGGCCGCATTTGGTCTTTTTCACCCCCGCCCCGCGTGACGCGGCCCGGCGAACGCGGTAGATCACGTCCATCGAGCTCAGGCCCAACGGCTTGTCCACCACGATCATCCCGGTCCAGGGCTCGGTCGGAGGCGTAGTCAATCCATGCTCCCAAAGGCGTTGAAGTTACACATTCATCCCCAAACGAGGGGGCTGGCTTTACAGCGGGCCATAAACGCATAGGATATCTCCCCCGCACTGCCCGCGTCCGACGCCGGCAGGCCCCCATTGGAGAGGTGGCTGAGCGGCTGAAGGCGCACGACTGGAATTCGTGTTTACGGGCAACCGTAACGAGGGTTCGAATCCCTCCCTCTCCGTTTTTTCCGGTTGAGTTCGATCCAACCGAGCTCCTCGGGCCCAGAACAAAAAACTCCCGCAGTAAGCGGGAGTTTTTTATTGGGTTCGTTTTTTCTTTACAAACACATGCGGCTTCAGGGCGTTGGCGTTGTAGCGACCAATCCAATTCCCTGCATGCCACACTACCCGGCGCTGGGAGCCATCCCGGCACCCACCACGGGCATCGTTTGGACCCGACGGGTGGGCGTGGCGGCCTGGGCGGAACGAGTCCGCTCAAGGTCTTCAAGCAGGGGCAGGTCTTCACCTTGGCGGATGAGGCGCGCGGAGTTGAAGATCACCACGATGGAGCTGACGCCGTGCGAGATCGCCGCGATGAGTGGCGTGACGTAGCCGAAGCCGAGCAGGATCAGCATGGTGAGGATGTAGAGCATCACGAAAACGATGTTCTGCCGGATGACGCGGCTGGTGGCTCGGGACAGGCGGACCAGGAACGGCAGCCGGTTGAGCTGGCTGTTCATCAGTGCGATCGAGGCGGCGTTGATGGCCACGTCCGAGCCGGCGGCACCCATCGCGACGGAGATATCGGCCGCGGCCAGCGCGGGGCCGTCGTTCACGCCGTCGCCGATGACCGCAACTGTGTGGCCACGCTCTTTGAGCTGACGGACGATGTCGAGCTTATCGCCGGGCAGGGCCTCGGCGACCATGCCCGTGAGGTTCAACGCCTGGGCGGTCTGCTGGGCGGGGCCGGTGCGGTCGCCGGTCACCATGATCCGCTGGTGGATGCCCAACTCGTTCAGTTCCTCGAGGGCAATATCCGCGCCGACCCGCGTTTGGTCGGACAGGCCGATCCACCCCAGGCATCGGCCTTCCTCGGCCAGCATCAGAACACTCATGCTGCCGATCTCGTCAAGCAGCCCCTCGGGCACCTCGACGCCGCTTTCACGGATCCATGATTCGCGTCCGGCCATGACTTTGCGGCCCTGGTAGATACCGCGCACCCCACGCCCCGCCACTTCTTCGAAGTCTTCGACGTCGGTCAGTTCGACCTGTGCTTTTTCGGAGATCGCAACCACCGCCCGGGCCACGGGGTGGCGGGAGAGTTGCTCAAGCGATGCGGCCAGGCTCAACAAATCGGCGGGATCGGTTCCCGGCGCCGGGAAGAGCCGGGTGACCGCGAGGTTGCCCGTGGTCAGCGTACCGGTCTTGTCGAAGACAATCGCGGTGAGGTTCCGGGCCACCTCGATATCGGTGACATTCTTGATCAGCACCCCGAGACGGGCCGCTGCGCTCAGCGACGCCACCGCGGCCAATGGCCCGGAGATGATGATCTCCATCGGGCAGGCGATCAGCAGGAGGCTGATGACCTGCGACATGTCCTGGGTAAAGAACAGCACGATGGCTGCGAGACACAGGATCACCGGCATGTAGTAGCCCGAGAATCGGTCGAGCATCTGGGCCACCGGGGTCTTGTGGTTCGCAGCATCAAGGATCAACGCCTGGACCCGGCCCAGCGTACTCTCGGCCAGCGGCTTCTCGACCTCGATCTCCAGCACGCCGGTCAGGTTGATGCTGCCGGCAAAAACCTGGTCCGAAGTGGATTTATCAACCGGATGAGATTCACCGGTGATGTATTTCTCGTCCAACGAACTCGAGCCCGACAGCACCCGTCCGTCACAGGGCACCTGATCGCCCGGACGCACCATGACACGGTCGCCGGGGTTGAGCTCGGTGGCCAGGGTGTCTTCTTCGCTGCCGTCTTCTTTCAACCGATTCGCCCGCTTCGGCGAGACACGCATCAGCGATTCGATCGTGCGGCGTGCGCCGGTGGCGGTCCGGTGCACGATCAACGAGGCGAAGTACATGAACAGCGCGATGGCGGCGGCTTCCAGGTATCGCGCCGAGGCAAACGATCCGAGGAACGCGAGCATGACCAAGGCTTCGGTGTGCTGATCCTGGCTCTCGTAACCCATCATGCCACGGATGGTGTTCCAGGTGACCGGGGTGCCGAGGCACAGCGCCGCGAGCATCGCCAGGATCGCGGGGTGCTCCGCGGTATCGAAAAGCGGGTAGGCGGCCAACGCACAGATCAACAGCACCGTGCCGATCATCACCACGATCAGCTGCGGATCGATCTTGGATCGTTCGTCGTTCAGCGCTTCGCTAAGTGCTTCCTGGGATGTGCTATCGCTGGCGGGTTGGCCAGAAGGCTGGCTTTCTGTCATGACGCCCGGCCTCCATGGTTCAATCTAATGCGAAATGTAGTCACTCGATCGTCTCTGCAAAGTCATTCTGAGCCCGACCTCGAATCGACACCAAGGCGGGGAAGGATTTTACCCGTTCTCCAGCAGTGCGGCTATCTCCTGTCGATTTATCGGGCGATCGATCTCTTCCAGAATCTGTTCCTGCGCCACCTCCCCTGGCTTCGTCAGCCACTCCATCCGGTTATCCCGACGGTGGGCCGACGGCCGAAACGACACCTCTTGGTTCGCAATCTCGATGGATTGCCAGCCGCTGTTGGTTTGAAAAACCCCCTTGAGCCGCAAGATTTCATTTCCCTCGATGCCTTGGTAACAGATCCGCATCAGGTTAATCAAAAGGACTTCCTGATCGAAGCGTCGCGACGAATCAAGGATGAACCCGCCAGGGCGAACGCCTGGATCGTGGTCATGAGCGTGATCATGGTCGTGGCCATGATGGTGGCCGTGCTCGTGCTCGTGGTGATGATGGTGATGGTCCGCAGACTGGTCTCCATGTGAGGCCCCACCGCTGTCCTCAAAAAGCTCTGCGGGGAGCTGGCCGTGTGAAGTGGTGACCACTCGCAGTTTGGGCGGGTCGAGCTTGCCGGCCCATTGCCGAGCCCGTTCAATTTTGGGCTCGGTGGCCTGGTCGCATCGATTGAAGACCAGGATGTCGGCGGCCTCGCAGAACATCTGGTAATAGCCCATCCGCTCGAAGGTTTCCTCGTCGAAATCAACCGTGTTCAGCATCACCACCGCAGGCTGCAGGTTGATCTTCAACTGCAACTGAGCGCCTCGGAGCAGATCGATGACCTGTGCAGGCGAGGCCATGCCGCTGGGCTCGATGATGAGTCGGTCCAGGTCTTGCTCGGAGAGAAGCCGGTTGATGCAGTTGGGCAGCTCCGAAAGCATCGTGCAGCAGATGCACCCGCCGGGGACGTTGAGCACCTTGGTCCCGGGGGCCTCGGCTTGCAACGTGGTGCTGTCCAGACCGACCGGGCCGAAGTCGTTCACCAAGACGCCGACCCGCTGACTCGCCGCGTGTTGGCGGAGATAGTCGAGGATCGCGGTGGTCTTCCCAACCCCGAGGGGGCCGGCGATGATGTGGCAGGGCGTGTAGGCCATCGGTTTCATGTTAGACGCAGCAATCTATTAAATCAGAGCTGCGTGGGATTCGGGGCGTCCCCATAGACCTTTTCGGGCTCGAAGACTTTTTCGGTCTCGGTGAATCCAAGCGGCTGTCCGATCTCATCGCCGAAGGGAACGGCCCGGTAGAAGCAGGAACGGTAGCCCACGTGACAGCTCGCGCCGCCCTGAACATCGACTCGAATCCAGACGCAGTCTTGGTCGTCATCGATCCGGATCTCGCGGATGATCTGAACCAGGCCGCTCGTCGCGCCCTTATGCCAAAGACACTTACGGCTTCGGCTCCAGTAGACCGCCTCGCCGAGCTTGATGGTTTCGGTGAACGCCTCTTCGTTCATGTAGGCGTGCATGAGCACTTCGCCGGAATTGAAGTCCGTGGTCACCACGGGGATCAAGCCCTGCGCATCGAATTTAGGGGCGAGTTCATTGCCCTCTTCGACCTGTTCAACACTCTGTCTCGGCGCAAAAGACACAACACTCATTGACTTACTTTCATAATCCTTCTGGGTTGTGGTTGACGGGATATGGCCTTGCGTGCATAGAGCGGGATCAAAGATCATCCGCGCTGATCACGTCCGGCCCAGAGCCCGCGTGTTTCTCGTAAACGCCATCACCGGCTTTGACGTACTTGGTCATGCCGTTGGCCTCGATATTCTTGTCCGAAAGCCGTTCCCGGCCCGCGGCTTCCGACCACTGGCCGCCAAGGTTGGGCGGCTGAATCACGCGGCGCACCGGCTGGCCGGTCGTCGGATGCTGGGTCAGCGGACATGTTCTGCATGACTTCGAAGACCTGGCTGGTCTCACCGTCTTCCAGAACGACCTCGTATACATAAATCGGCATGATCGGGCTCCTATCCCAGGGGTTTTAGTCTCCGCATCCGTGCGTGCCGCAGCGGCTGCCGCCGCCGAAACATCCCTTGCCTACAAATGATATCTGAATATCAATAACGAGCAACAAGCCCACTCTTACTCCTGTTCCATCGCTCCAAATACTTGTCGCAGCCATCCCATTACGGCTCTGTCCTGCACTGAACCGGATATGAAAAAATCTTCATACCTCCGCTTCACAATTCGTTCACCCAATCGAAGTGACCTGACGGCCTCGAAACAAAACGACTCTTGTTGTTTTGCAATCAAGGACTTATACCTCGCTATTCTGTGTGCCGAGACCGCAACTCGCTATGCAATGGCGGCGAAAAACTCACTGCGCGATGGTAAATTCCGTATACGCATACGCGTCATACTCATAGTGGCCCGTGAATTCGTGCGCAGCCGGGAAGGTCATCATCGACGAGCTTTGGAAAAACTGTGTAGTCGGCGTGATCATGAGAGATGGTCGCAAGCACCTGCGCAGGGCGACGCGGATCTTGTCGGATACCGCGATCGCTGAAGACGTCTGCCAGCATGCGTACCTGAAAGCGATTGAGAAGCAAGGCCAGATCCGCGATCCCGAAAAGTTGCCCGGGTGGATCAATCGCGTCGTGACCAATGCCGCGCTGGATCAGCTCCGCCACCGAGAAAGGCAACAGCAGGCGTATTCCGCAAGGGGCGAACATCCCACCAGCCAACTGAACGGCGAAGATCGGCTGGTGGAATCTGAAACACAGGACGAGCTTTACCAACTCCTTGATCGACTTGATGAACCCGTACGGCAGGTGGTCGTCATGAGAACCATTCAAGGCATGACCGGCAACGAAGTGAAACAAAGCCTCGGCTGCAGCGCCGCCTTGGTCTCGAAACGACTCCACCGCGGTCTGGACCAATTAAGGCAATGGATACGAGAATCCCAGCGGGAAGGAGTCGCCAAGCCATGACCGATACCCCCTCGATGATCGAAGAACTGCTCGACCGTGACCTCTCGCCCCGGGACCTTGAGCGCTTGGCCCAAATCGCGTCCACACTGGAGAAAGACCCCGAGTTGGCTCAGGACTTCGAACAGCTCCACAGGATCCGCCAACGGCTGTCGGATACCGCCGAGCATTCTGAGTTGTCGCGCGCAGACGAAGACGGTTTCGTGGAGCTTGCATTGGGTTCCATCCAAGCATCCACACCCACACCATCGCTAGGCAACCGCCCAACGCGACCGTACCCCCGGGGGAGCTGGACGTACGCCTTGGTCGGCGGGGCCGTGGCGGCAGCACTCACCCTTGCTTTTGTCGTGGGTCTTCGCGGGTTCGATGGCTCGGGGGAAACCGCCTCAAGCCCTGCGACCACCCTGGCCAACGACGATCCGACGCGCTGGCTGCCCGATTCTCCGAGTGAGCAGAGCGCGATCCTCGCTGACCTGGCCGGGTTCTACGACCACCGCGCGGGATGGATCGCGACCACCGACAACGACACCCAGATCGGCCTCAGCGACACCGCCATCCATGGACTCCAACCAACCGTCACCCGGCTGTCGCTCATCACCCCCGACCAGGAATATCTCACGACCGACATCGCGCTTTTCCCCGGCCAAGATGTCACCGTCACCGTCCCGCGTCCCGATCGCCAACCACTCCGTTACAAGTTGCATCTCTCGAAAAGCGTGGAGCCAAGCCAGCCGTCGACGCTCACCGTTGGGCTCTTCCTGGATGCAGACCTATACCTGAGCACGACGGTGCGGATCGACAACATGACGATCCAGGACGTTGGTCGCATCCACACCCCTCGCGGTGATTACGTGCTGCGTCTCGGGCTGGGTGAGCCAGCTTCCAGCCGGGAGGTCGGATGAACACACTCGCCGCCGTGCTACTGGTTCTGGTGTTGCCCCACGGCGGCCATGTGCGTGGAGGCCAAACCACCACAATCCAAATCCACCCCGCCATCGAGGAGACACCGGGGCTACTCGAAATCTCGTGGCAACTGACCCACCACTCGATCGTGCTCCAGCAAGGTCGACTCACCGTCCCGCAAGCGGGGGCGACGCTCAAGCTTGACCTGCCCGAGGTGCGGGTCGTCACTCCGCTGATACTCCATCAACAGATTCTGTCCGACGGCGAAGAACTGGCGACGCAGGAAGCCGCCCTCTGGCTCCATCCGCCAACCCTCGATCACCCTTCTCTCTCGGAGGTCATCACGGGTCCTGTGGCTGTCGTAACGGATGATCCGAGCCCCGGCTTGGAGACGCTTCTTCGGGACATGGGGCTTGAAGTGACCACCTTCTCCGCAGAGGACATCAACCCCTCGGCGCTGTTCAGTTGGATCATTATTGATGGCAACATGCTGGATAAATCGCTGGAGAGAACCGTGGGCCGTGCCTTGGCAAGAGGCGCAAGGGTCGTCGTCTGGGAGCAAAACGATCCGCGGTACACGCCGCGATCGGTCCTTCGGACCGTGACGCCGATCAAGTGGGACCAAGACCACCCGTTATTGGCCCGTGTTGATCCGTCGTGGCTGGAGCCGCGGTGGGTCAACCGAAGCGCCGTCGTGGTAGCGCGGCGCTTCGAAGGGGACGGCCACATCGTCGCCGGTTGGCCCAACCCCGAGTCCGCTGCCGATCCGGCCGCCGAAGCCAAGTCCGAACCGACGCCCCTCCTCGACGCCCTGGTGTGGATCGACCGGACAACACCCGGCATGCGGATCAACTGGCAACTGCCCGTCACCGACTGGCGAAGCGATCCCCTGGCCGCCGAACTACTCTACAACTCGCTGGTTTATCTGGCGTTCCCACCCCCATCCGAGACACAACCCACCTCCACACCGGGAGCTACTCCATGACTCTTCGCGCCCTCCTCCTTTTCGTATCGGTCTGCCTCGGACTGGTCCCATCCCTGCTCGTGGCTCAGGACAGCGCGGAGCCCGAGGGGCAACCCGCTCCCCTCACGGTCACGGTCCTGCCGTTCGAATCCCCGGCACACAGCGAGTTCAGCGGAGCCGACGCCAGCGAAATCATCGCCATGCTGCTCTCCAGCGATCCAGCGTTCCGGGTCGTGGATCGGCAGGTCCTCGATGAGGTCCTCCAAGAACAAGCGTTGTCGCTGACCGGCCTGGCCGACACCAATGAGGCGGTCAAGGTTGGCAAACTCGTGGGTGCCAAATTGATTGTCGCGGGCCGAACGTTTGAGCTGGGCGACAGCCGCATGATGACCGCCAAGATCATCGGCACCGAAACCACTCTGCTCAAAGGCGTCGTCGAACGCGGCAACCTGGACACCCCCAGCGACCAGATGCTCCTCAAGCTCAGCGAAGAAATCGTGCAGACACTTAAGGAGCACGGCGGCTCACTCGTGGCCCAGGACCGCCCCACCGACCCCGTGCCGGACCTCCTCACCGCGCTCAAGGAACGCGAACTCCCGACGATTGCCGTATTCGTCGCCGAGGAAGAAACCGGCGCCCCCCGGGTTCCGCAGGTGCCCGACCCCGCAGTCGAAACCGAGATCAAGTCACTACTCGCCGCCGCCGGGGTCACCGTGAAAGACATCCCGCTCAACGAGCTTGCGGAGTGGGCACAGGCCGAAGGCTGGAACGACGCCCGCGGTTGGCCGCGGTCCCTGGACGGTGTGGATTATGTCATCACCGGCGAAGCCTTCAGCGAACGCGGCGGCCAGCTGGGCCAACTCCATGTCGCGGGGGCGCGGTCGGAGATCAACATGATCTCCCGCCAAACCGGCACGATCGTGTTGGCGGAAGCACAAACCGCTCGCGGTGTTGATCTGTCGCCCGCCTTATCGGGCAAGAACGCTCTGCAAGCCGCCGGCCGCGCCCAAGGGATCGAAGTGCTGCGTTATCTGGAAGAAAACAGCCAGCCAGCCGAATAATCATGGCTTATGCAAAACCCCAAGGCATTTCCTTATGAACATCCATTCCGGCCATCTCGCAACTGCGCGCCTCTTAATTCTGATCAGTTCTCTATGTGTCCCTTATCTGATTACATCGAATGCACAGGCAGAAACAAGTACTACCGAAGACCTGATTGATCGCCCTGAACGTCCAAAGTATCCCAATAAACCCCGTGTCACGATGATACCCGTGGCACCGACACAACCCTGGTCCAATCAGATTTCCAGCGAACGTCTCGCCGAATGGTTCGACGCTTCGAGTGCGATGGTCGCGTCCAACGTGCCGTACGACTGGGTCGAAAGACGTCACTTGGACATGGCGCTTCGTGAGCTCGAATGGGCTCAATCTGGATCGTTGACACCCGGGACATCCCGCAGCAGCAGCGCCGCACTCTCGTTGGGGCGTTGGGCGCTGTGCGACCTTATTTTGGTTGGCGAAGTCCGTGCCCTTCAGCAGCCCGAAGCCTCGCCAGAAACTGCAGGGCTTTACCTTTCGGTCATTGATCCCGCAACCGCTACACGGGTCGTTACACGCGACACTCCGCTTCCTTTGCCCAAAGACAGGGTCACTACCACCGATGCCTTTGAACTCGCTTCAATTGCCAAGCAGCTATTTCGCGAAGCCCACGAACATATGCAAGAAGCTGCCGACAAACCGGTGGTAATGTTGCTGCACTTCCGAAACATCAGTTTCAGTGATCGACTCAATCGACTCAACACGGAAGGACCCCAACAATTACGAAAGCTCGCCGAAGCCGACGGCCGGCTGCGTCTGGTGGAGGTTGACCGCCCCGATCGTTCGCTCGACGAACAAGAACTCTTGCTCACCGGCTTGCTGGATGTTAGCCCGGACGCTTGGACCTTCGCGGCCGATGCTTACCTATGGGGGACCGCTGAAGAGATACGAGCTGCTGATCATGGCGCAGACGCCGCTGCCGGAGACAAAGAGGTGGGCCGCGACCCGGAATTAGCCCCCGTTCGGCTTCTTCTGCACTTCTGGAATGGACGGAACAACGCACGTACCTTCGAGCGTGAAACAACAACGCGGGACATCGATACCGCGATGCATGAACTTGCGGAAGAAGCCTGGGCAGCGGCGTTAGAACCAATTCCCCCAAAGGTATCTCGTTCGGCTCGACGACAAGCCGCGGCCTTGCTGGCCGGAGGCTCATTTGACCGTAAGCATGTTCCGGCATTCAGACACGACGATCCGGTTAAAGGTTGGCGGGGACGACAGTTTTTCTATTGGCTCAACGCCGCCCGGGCCGCGCGTTTCCTCGACCCGCAAAACCCGGAGCGGGCTCACGCCGCGGTATCCACCGGCTACCCCGAACTCGCTCAAGACCCATGGGCCGCGCTCGACGCTTTTGCCGCCGATCTGGATCAAGCCATCCGCCAAGCAAAATACCCCTCCGCCGTCGATCGTGAGAAAGCCGAGGCGTTTGATCACGACTCATCGTTTTTTGGTATACAGCCCTGGAACGAAGCGTTCACCGACCTCGTCCTCAAACGCCTAGCCGTTGCGGAAACACACTCGAACCGGCTTGCGGGCTTCAGGGCGAGCTATGACGGCGATCAATTCAAGAACGATTTCAAATACAAACACCCGCCGCTGGGAACACCCCCTTTACTTAGCTCAAAACAGAAAAGTGAGCAACAAACCCAACTCTTCGCTGATCTGACTCGGCTGGGTAAAGAATGGTCGCGGTGGAATCAAGCACACGAGACAGCGATAAACCGCTCCGGGCAAGACAACCACGGCAGCTTCACCAATAGAAATGAATTTTTCGCCTTCGAGAAGGAAGAAATTTTCGACATCCTCGTAAACATCCTACACGAAAACAAAAAGCATCCTGCCCCTCATGTTCGCAAAGCAGTTGATGCCTGGTGGCCAGTATTAGTATTCGGCGTACGAATCTTTGAAGAAGATTTAACAGAAGGCGATGAGCCCATCCGCCCCGAAGACTTCCCGAGGTTATGGGCTGTTGCTCAAAGCATTCAACACAAAAAACTTCAGACATTACTCACCGACGGACCGGATTCACCAAAAATTGCACAGATTGAAAACTCACGCAGGGAACGCTCATCTAAAAAAACCCCTCGGGAAAAAGACGCCAACGGCTGGACTCTATTTAAATCCGGGCCCACGCCGATGACCCGCGTGAGACGCGGCGATACGGTCTCACCGCCGCACTCGATCACCGAGATTCACACCCGTGAAATGGGGCAACACAAAACTCTCGCCATCCACACAAAAGATATGGATGGAGGAGAATCCCAATATATGTGGCTGCTTATTTCCGGCCAAAACACCGAGCCCACAAAACAATCACAAACCGAACCCGTTGGCACAGTCCCCGAAGAGTTTGATGCCGAAGAGACCAGGCGATGGCTTGCTAGCCGGCGGGCTGAAGGAAAATTCAAATACGGCCTTTTGAAGGCCAAACCGCAGCACGATGACCCGAGCAATCAATCTCCGCTACCATCGGCTAAGCAGTCACCTCACCCGTTAGATATTTTGCCCACACTGCCCATAGAAATGCCCGACGAAGTCCGGCAGTTGATCAACCAATCGATCCAAAGAACACGCAACGGTAGCGAGAGTTGGACCGAAGAAAACAACAGTCAGGATCCCTTCGCAAGGGCGAGAAGTATGATGCCGCACGACACAAAAGTCTTCGTGCGCGAAACACCACACGCCGAACTCCCAATTACTGAAGCCCATAGCTTAAGGGTTCGGGTACAGGGAACTGAAAACGATTGGCCCCAAGTCACGCCGAAGCCAAGTAGGCCTTACTTTGATCGAACGCGCTGGGCCAACGGCTGGCTGGTTTCTTCCGTCCATCCCCGCGCTACCGTTACAAATGACCGGATCGTGGTCAACGGTGACAACCGGCGTGACTTACGCTGCCTCCATCCCGTCTCTCTGGCGGATGGACATCCTGGATTCGATCTACCCCAAGACACCATCGTGCTTGATATAACTGAAGGGCAGAAACCCGGGCGAGTCTGGTTCGGCACACAAGGCGACGGGCTGATACGCCTCGAACTCGGCGAAAATCCGAACGAATCTCGTCATCAAACATTCTCTTCACGTCACGGCCTTATCGACCAGAGAATTTTTCAGATTATTCGACACAACGATCGCCTGCTCGCTGTGGGTGCCACCGGCGCTTCCATCGTGTCTGATCTGAACGCATCGCCCCCCACATTCAGAGATGTCGAGGTCAAGGGGTTAAGCCTGCGTCTACCCGGAAAGCCTCTCGGCCGCTATATCTGCTTCCCGGGCAAGAGCGGTGGGTGGTTTGATATCCACACGGGCGATGCCGTATTGCTAACGGATTGGCTGGCCGAGTACATGCCCGACGTCAACCACGCTACGGATGTGAAGACGGGTTGTGTCGGAAGCGACGCGACTTGGCTTGTGCTAAACGATCGACTGGTCAAGATCAGCCAAGACCTCAAGCAACACCAAGTCTGGGAGCTTCCTATCGGAAACCATGCACGGCTGATTGCCCATGCTTCCGATGGTTTGGTATGGCTGGCTTATCGCGACGAATCCATCGTCTTCTCCCCTCCCACGCCAATCCTACAGGTCACCCGCAACTCCTACGAGCCATTATCTGTAAGAAACAGAACTTTAACCCGGCCAGAGCACCAACAAACAGGTGAGTCACGGCTTTTGTTGTTTAATCCAGAACAAGGGCGCCTGGTCGGACAGTTTGTAGTTCCAGGCCAGGTCCAACAACTTGAAAGCGACCACCACGACCTGTTTGTCATTGCGCCGACCGGGATATGGGACGTTTCGATTTACGCGAAGGCCGAACTCCTGGCCGCAATGGAAGTCGAGTCTTCCAGATCCCCCCACCAGCCTCAGACAGACGAGTCGTCGAATCAATCCTCTGCCCTCACCACCGCCGCAGCCATGGGCAATTCTGAAGCGGTCACCGAGTTGTTGGCCGAAGGCGTAGCGCCCGACGTGATGAACACCCACACGGGCGTGACTCCGCTCATCGCGGCGTCACGATACGGACACAACTCCGTCGTGAAACAACTCCTCGAAGCCGGGGCAGATCCACAGCTCAAAAGTGCAGTCAGACCTTGGGTCAGGCCCTTGATGTTGACCGCGATGCGTGACGATCAGAGCAACTTTGCCCAACTCTTAGATGCGGGCGGCATGACAACAGGCCACAACCAGATACTTGGCACCGAGGCGCATGCTGCGGTTCTTCATCGGTCCTACCGGGTTCTCGCACACCTCGACCGCCCTATGCATCTCGACCACTTTGCCCGATTTGAATCGATGCAATTCCCCGAAGCCAGGGGGATCAGTTACCTGAAGGTCAATCGATTCCGACCCATCGACGTCGCCATCATTAGAGGTGATCTGCGTGCCGTCGAATTGCTTGTCCGATCCGGGCACTCGATTTGCAAAAAAACGTCGAAAAGCGAATACATCACCAGCTTGCAATACGCCGCGATGCATAACCGCGGCGATATGCTCCGAGTGATGTTGAAAGACCCGCATCAAATCGAACACGCCGGACACGTAGACGCTAAAAACGCGACCGTTTGGCACTACTGCGTGGCCTATGATTCACCCGATGCCTTGTCTGCAATACTGAAATCCGGAGCACAGCCGCCCAACTCGACCGGCTTGTTGTTTTTGGCAGCCCGCCACGGTTCTCTGGACGACCTCAAGCGTTTGAAGCAAGCAGGCCTGCCCATCGATCATAAATGGGGGTTTCGCCGTGGCACTGAGGGTTCTAGAAGGCCTAGGGCTTCGGTGGCGATGCGTGACGTAGAGGTCAACGTAATGACAATCCTCGCATCGAACGGCCACCACAATCTGCTCCAGACTATGGTCGACGAACTGGGAATCAGTCTCGACGCTGATCTCGCAGGTGATCGTCAACACGACATCCTGTTGCGGATCTTGCTTGAGCGTGACGACCTTGAGGCCGCTATCGATCAAGTCGAAGCGGGGGCTGATGTCAACGGCGGGCTCAAGAGTGGCCACCATTCATCAACTCTGATTTCAAAAGCCGCCGAGTACGACAACCTGGCAGCAGCGGAGTTTCTTCTTCGCCTGGGAGCAGATCCTTACGCTAAGGGGCCGGACCGTGTTTCCGCGATCCAAATGGCCAATTCCCCTGAAATGAAGGCCCTACTCCGATCGGTTCCACGGAAAAGAAATAGATAGGCTACCTCATGCGAGTCATACCCACCAAGCACATGGACAATCACATTCCTTGGTGACCAAATGGGAAAGCCCGAACGATTCAATACGCGGAATCCGGAGAATTTTAGTTTCGTAGCGATTGAGGCAAAACATTAAATCCACCTAAGCATCACGCATTTCAAAGCAATCACTTCTTACGAATGACATGGACAATACGATCTACGGCAATGAAAACCATAACATTGACCACGATGCCGTACATCCCCACATCAGCGTGAGATTTCAGCTGAGTGGTGATTTGAACCAGCCCCGATTCCTCGCCGAACAGCAACGGGCTGATACCCGGAAACAGACAGACCGTCAGGAGGCCCGCCGCGAGTCCGGCGACTGCCCCCGGAGCGCTGCCTTTCTTGAGGAAAAGCATGTCGATAGTAATCGGCAGGAGCTGGGCGGAAAACGCCATGGCGAGGAAGAAGAACTGCGTGATCGTCGACAAGAACGGTGTATCGGCCAATCCGTGGGCGATCAACGCCGAAACGAGCGTCGCCACAACAATGACCCCGCGGCCAAACCATGTCCGCTCGGCCTCGGTCGATTGCGGACGCAGCGGCTTGTAGATATCACGAGTGGCGATACCCGACAGGGCGTGAAGCGCCGAGTCGGCGGTGGACATCGAAGCCGCCATGACCGCCACCAGGATGAGCGTGACCACAAACACCCCAAACGTGCTGAACAACTCCGGGAGCGTCTGAGAGATCACAAGGATGACGATCTGATCGGGGCGGGCGAGACTGGCTGCGGCTTCTTCGGAGCCGGTGGGGAACAACACCTGCCCCCCCAGCCCCACGAGGAACACCCCGACCAGGAAACACAGGGGCAATACCGTGGCAAAGATAATTGAGGTTTTGCGCAGCGTGTCGCGGTTACGTGCGGAGTAGAACCGCATCCATTGTGAGGGCTGGATCACGGAAGCCAAGGACGCGAACAGGCAGAACGTCAGGGCCGAGGTCGCGTTAAACCGCTGCCCGAATGCGGGCATGGTCAGGAATTCGCCGTCGAGCTGGGTGACTTGCTTGAAGTAGTTACCCGGGCCGTCGAGGGCATAAAAGATCGCCAAACCCGATACGAGCATCGCCGAGAGCAATAGCAGCCCCTGCGCGACATCGGTCCAGGCGACCGAACGCATCCCCCCCACCAACACGTAGAGCATCGTGATCAGAGCCAGCGTGAAGACCCCCGCCTCGTAGATGGTGATCTCCATGCCCATCAGATGGAACGGCGGCGTATCCTTAAAAAGCCCCTCGGCAAGCTCGCCGCCCGCTTTCACCTGCATGATGATGTAAGGGATCGCGTAGAGCGCACCGGTGAGCACCACAAGCACCCGCAGAAGGCGAGAGTCTCCGTAGTGATGGATGATCATGTCGGCGGGGGTGATAAACCCGTGCTTGCGCCCCGCGGCCCGGATGCGGTTGCCGATGATGAAGATCGCTGCGGCGGCCACCGGGAGGTTCAACGCGTACAGCATCGGCGAGATGCCATGGCTATACACCCAGCCGGGAAACGTGAGGATCGCGAACCCGGAAAAGTAGGTCGCCATGATCGTCAACGAGGTCACCAGGATTCCCTGGCCCCGACCGGCCAGGTAGTAGTCGGCCTCGGCGTCGCTGGCCCCACGGCTCTTCAGGAAACTGAATAGCCCCAGAACCAGCAAGAAAACAAGGTACCCGCCGAGTACGACGTAGGGGGTGTATCCGAGATTGGACGAGGCGATGAGCGTCATGAGTCTAGGTTCAATTCGGGTCGAGAGGTGAAGTCAAGGAAACCGCGGCGCTAGTCTTCGTCGTCTGTTTTCCAGAGCGTGAGTGCCGCCGTGACGACACAACCCGCCATCACCCCGAAGCACAACAGCGTCCAGAGATACAGCGCGGGAACGCCCAGCCAAGCCGCGGGGTTCTCAGAAGTCCCGTCGATCAACATCGACCCCGGCCCCGGGCCCATGATCAACGCAACAAAAAACAAGGTAACCAGAAGTTTTGCTTTCACGGCGTGCTCCGGATGTCGTTAACGATCTGTTCCAGACGCTTGCCGTATTCGACAAAACTGTCAAACCGGGCCTGCTCCGAGGCGGCTTGAATTTCACCGTGGAACACCACCGACAGGTGCGGCTCGATACTCAGCCCACCGTCGTAGCCCGTGGCGAAGAGGTCGGAGACGATGCGCTTCACCTCCCCGTCACCTTCGCCGGGCCAAACGTAATCGGCATCTTCAAAAACCGAATCGGGATTATCGCGGAGGAACCGGCCGTCTTTGATGTGGACGTGGGCGATATGCGGGCGGACGTTCTCGTAAAACTCCCAGGACGACAGCGTGACGGTTTCGCCTGGCTTCTTCCGATCAACCGTCGTCGCCGGGTTCGCGGTATCGAAGATCAGCCGGAGTCCGGGGATCTTCTCGACAAGCTCGAGCGTGTAACGCCAGCCCATCCCGCCGTAGTTCGCACAGTTTTCGTGCAACGCCTCGAGGCCTTCCTCGCCGAAGCGATCGACCACGCGACGGACCCGGTCAATACGCTCATCAACCAGTTGATCGGACATATCCCGGTCTTTCAGCACCGCATAACTCATGATGCGGATGTATTTCGTACCAAGGGCTTTCATCCGCGGGATCGCCCGCTCGATCTCTGCCAGGTCCTTGTCCATCGGTTCAAGGATGGACTTACCCCAGTTACAAATCGTCGAGCCGAAGGCGTTGACCGCGATGTCATTGGCGTCGAGATACCTAGCGACATGCTCGAACTCGTCATCCGAGATATCGGTGATGTTCGTTCCGTTGACGGCCCGTAGCTCGATATGTGACCAGCCGAGCGTTTGGATCGCCTTAACTTGGCCTTCGATATGGTCAGACGCTTCGTCGGCGAAGCCTGTGAGGTAGATCATGGAATGGGAACCACTGCTTGTTGTTGATGGGATTGCTTGATGCCGTCGAGGATGGCGATCAAGCGAATGGATTCGGCATCAGACACGGGATACGGCCGAACCCCACGGAGATCGTCGGCCACATCGCGGTAGATCTCGATGGGATCGCCAAACAGGTGTTCGCCAAGCTTTTCGCCACGGCCCTGCGACGCCTCGCCCTTCATGTCATTGAAATTGGTCGGGTCGTCGGGCTGCTCGGGCGTGCTGGCATAGACGACCAATTCATCATCGTTCACGATGATGCAGCCGCCGCTGCCCTGCACAAACCAATCGGGCTGATTCTGCGGCGAAAAAGACCACTGAGAATGTACCCGGACGCCGTTGTCCATGGTCAGGATGCTGTAGAAAACATCTTCAGCGTCCCCGGGATTCAGCACCTGCTGACAAGAACCGAAGACATGCTTCGGCGCTCCCCCCGCAAGGAACATGGGAGGATCGATGAGATGGGCACCCCAGTTGAGCACGATGCCGCCGCCGTGCTCAGTCTGGGTCTGCCAATCGCTGCGGGTCGCGAACCCGAAAGCCGAGCGGTGGATAGCGAACACGTCACCGATCTCACCAGAATCGACAATGTCGCGTAGTCGGCGGTAGTCGGTGCCCCAACGGGCGGGCAGGTAGGGGAACACTTTCTTGCCCGCGGCTTGTGCGGCGTCGTAAATCTCTTTGACTTCTTGCGTATTGGTCGCCAGCGGTTTGGTCACCAAAACATGGCATCCCGCGTCCAATGCCTCACAAGCCATCTCGGCGTGTTGGTCGTTGCGGGTCACAATGACGACCAGATCAAGTTCGACCTGACGCAACATTTCACGGTAATCCGCAAATGTCGGGCAACCAAAATCCGCCTCCCCCTTTTGCCGGCTCTCAGCCGACCTGCTGGCGATGGCCTTGATGTCAAAGGACTCCGGATTGCCGCGCAGCCCTCCCGCGTGCAGCAGTTGCCCGCTGCGGCCGTAACCAATGATGGCGGTGCGGATGCGTGAACTCATGATGGAGATCGCTTTGGCAGAAGAGCGTCGAGGGGACGGTAATCGAGCGTTTTAGAGGCCTGGATGAAATCCAGTGCACGCTGCAGGCCATTGTCGCTGATCGGGCCCCACCCTTCCTGGTCTAAGCCGTGCAGCATGTAGAGCAGCAACGGAGCATCCGAATCTTCAGCGTTCTTGAGCGTGGCCAGCAGGTGGTCATCGCAAGGCTCGGGGCCGTGCCACGCACTGGTGAAGCTGCGGCGATCAATCGCCTGATCATCATTCAAACCATCCGTCGGCTGACCGTCACCGCAGGTACGGATGGCGGCAACGCGTTGCAGCAGGTACTGCTCCACCTCTGGCGTCGAGCGGTTGTAGGTTAAGTGATACGGAGTGTCGGCAGCGCTAAAGCCATCGAGATGCTCTGCGAAGTACGCTAAGCATTCATCGATCTTTGCTGTAGCCTCGGAATAGGGGATCGCCGCGAGATCGCTGTGATCCAGGCCGTGGGGGTGGATCCCGTGCCCACGCGCTTGGAACTGGTTCCACAGCTCGAAGTCCCCTTTCGGGAATTCGTCCAGGAAACCTTCTGGCTTAGCCATCACCGCAAAAGTGGCGTGAAGCCCTCGCGTCTCGAACAGTTCCGCCACCCGCAGGCAGCTCTGCTCGAAACCGTCATCGAAAATGAAGCTGACTTGCGTGGTCTTCCGCATATTACTTGCTGGGGTTTCCGTCCACGGTGCTCTTACTCAGGTAGTAGAAATTCTTCACCCACACATGCTCACGGCAGACACGGTCGAAAACATCGGCGGGCAGCGGCCCTTTCTCCGCAGCTTTCAAGGCACGATCGATACGCTTGGCCGAACTCAGAGACAAGGCAAGTATCGAAACACCCGGCTGGGTTAGTGCGAAGCGGATGGACAGTTCGTTGAGGTCCATCGTGTCGTCACACAAATCATCTCGCAGACGGGCAATGCGCCGGAGATATTCGGAGACCAGTTCCGGTGAAGCATTGGAGAGCTTCACATCGTTGGCCAGCACCTCCCGGTCTCCACCGGTGGCCAATGAACCCGAGTGATCGAACACACAGCGTGCGATGAAGCCGACCTGCTTCTGCTCGCAAAGCGGGACACAGCTCACCAGCGGACGCGATTCGAAGGCATTGAGAATGATCTGGACCGAGTCGACCAGACCGTCTTCGACCAGCTTCAGCACCGCGTCGTGCTCGTGGTCCTGTGCGCTCACACCGATGTAGCGGAGTTTGCCTTCGTCACGTAACGTCCGCAACGTATCGAGCCATTCGATCCTGTAGGACCAGGGGTAATACCACTGGTGTAGTTGGACCAAGTCCAGGCAATCGACGCCGAGTGTTGCGAGGCTGGTCTCGACCGACTCTCGAATACTGTCGGGGGTGAACTGCTTCTCAATAGGCACGTAGAAGCGCCAGTTGCTGATGTCCTTCGGCTTGACCTTCGTGGCAATGAATGGGCGTTCGCCGGTCCACTGCCGCAGCGTCTTGGCAACCACCTCTTCGCTTTGGCCGTAGTTCCGAGCCGTGTCGATGAAGTCGACGCCTTTCTCTAGTGCGTAGAGCAGGGCGTCGGAGTAGCCTTGGTCATTGGGCTGGATCCGCATCGCGCCGAAGCCGATGGGATTGAACAGAAGATCGGGATTGCCGAAGGGGCGTTGAGGCATAGTCATTAGCACGGGCTGGGGTTAGAACTCGTCAAACGCGATGCCGTCTTGAGACACGGCGAATTCCTGGGTCAACATGGACTGAGCGGCTTGAATCATGACCGGGGGGCCGCAGAGGTAGAACTCGATCTGGTCGGGGTTGGGGTGGCGGTCGAGATAGGTCGATTTGAGGTGTTGGTGGATAAAACCCGTTGGGCCGTCCCACTCGTCTTCGGGCTGTGGTTCGGAAAGTGCGAGATGGAAAGTGAAATTCGGGAAACGGCTCTCAAGCTCGCGGAACTCTTGTTCGTAGAAGATCTCCTGCTTGGATCGTGCACCGTACCAGAAGCTAACCTTCCGGCCGGTCTGGAGGGTTTCGAACAGGTGCATGATATGAGAACGCAGCGGCGCCATGCCCGCCCCGCCGCCGAGGTAGACCATCTCTTGATCGGTGTCCTTGATGAGAAAATCACCGAATGGCCCTATAGCCGTCACCGTGTCACCGGGCTTTAGGCTGTGAACATATGTCGACCCAACCCCCGCGTCGCAGTCCTGGCCACGTGGCGGAGTCGCGATCCGGACATTGAACTTCAGCACCCCCCGTTCGTGCGATGGCGCAGTGGCCAGCGAATAATTCCGGCGGATATCAAGCCTGTTTGTAGAAGCAAAGTCGTAGACATGGTGCTGCTTCCACACGGTGTGAAATGGCTCGGGGACTTCGATGTCCTCGAACGATATTCGGGCGTAAGCGGGTATATCGAGCTGCATGTATTGACCGGGGTGGTAGTTCGGCAGCTCGCTGAGGGTCTTGGGCTTGAGCGTGAGTTCTTTGATGAACGTCGCGACATTGCGGTTGCTCACGACTTCAAACGTGTAAATGTCTTGTGTGGTTTTCTCATCGGCGTTGAGCCGGAGGAAAATCCTGGAGTCGCGGATTTCAACGGGGTAGGTCTGGAGCCCCACACACACCGGTGCACGGGCGGGGCTGCCGTCCTGGATGTTGAATCGGCCGTTGTGCTTGGGACATTCCACGATGTCGCCTTTGACCAGCCCGTCTGAGAGGTGCGTATTGCCGTGGGTACAGATACCGTCGGTCGCGTAGTAGCCGTCGTCTTCGGTGCGATACACCGCGTAGGTTCGGCTGCCATGGTCGAAACGGACGACGTCGCTTTTCTCAAGCAAGTCGGCATCACAGACCTCGATCCAGCCGTCAACGGGGCCGCTCTGTTCCGAAACAATCGGTTCACTGGTCGGGACCTTTCCGACGGGACGAGCGGTGTCCGGCAGAGCACGCTTGACGAAATAGCCGGGGTCTTTGATCTGACGGAGTACGGCCGGGATGATCTCGCGGTAGGTGGCGATCAGCCCGGGGTACGTTGCGGGGCAGTCGTCTTTGATCAGCTCGTGAAGCTTGGGCAGCTGGTGGTACGGCACCAGCGGAAACATATGGTGCTCAAGGTGGTAGTTCATGTTCCAGTAGAGGAACCGGTGCACGATGTTGAGTTTCATCGTGCGGCAGTTGAGCCGGTGATCTAAAACATTTTCCGCGAGCCCGGCGTGCTGCGTCCAGCCGTAGATCGGCATCAGCCAGGCGCCGTAGAGGTTGGGCCCAAGCACAAATACAAACGGCAGCCAAGTCTGAAAGTAGACCGCGAAGGCAACGATGCCCAGGTAGATCGCCGCGTAGATACGGGCACGGAAGAAGACCTTTGGGTATTCCGACTCGGGGATGAAGGTCGCTTCTTCGGGAGTGACACGCCCGAAGCTATGCAGCGCGATATTACGGATGTACCGACGAAACGCCTGGAAGTTAATGCATTTGAGCAGCAACGCTTTGAGATCGGGCGGGCGGGGCACGGCAATCTCGGGGTCGCGGCCAACGATGATGGTGTCGCTGTGATGTCGGGTATGGCTCCATCGCCAGGGCACCGACTCACGCAAAACCATGAACGAAGAAACTTCGTAGAGCAGGTTGTTCAGCCAGTCAGTCTTGAATGCCGTGCCGTGGCTCGATTCGTGCCAGCGGGCGTCCGACGCAGAAGCCCACAAAAGTCCGTACCCCATCATGGGCAGCAACGCCCACCAAGACCCCCACAGCAGATAGGTCGCGACCCCGAACACGGCAATCAACCCGAAGTAGATCACACAATCCCGGATCGGTGGCCCGTCTTTCCGCTCCAGCAGGGACTTGAGGTCCTTGCGTGAAATCGGCGAGGTGTACCAGTCGGCCTCGGCCAAGCCCTTCTCGATCGCCAGCTCGGTGTTCTTACCGACGAGGCTGTAATCCTGAAGCTCGATTTCGGGGTGCGGGGTGAGGACGGTACTCATAGCTTGGATGAATGATCGGGGCGAGACATGGGCACGAAGGCTGTTCGGTGTCTAAGAAACTGATTGGTAATTTACGCGTGGCTCAGGGATGGGCAATGGACAAAATCAGTCATCTGTTGCACATTATCACCCTATGCGCACACCCCCGAAGAATCACGTGGTGGTCTATCCCCACGGCCTGGGCTGGCAACGCGGCGGTGGGACGCTCGACACCGAGGGCCGAGCCACGCCGAGGCTGATCCATGCCGCCTGGCACCAGGACATCCCGGTCGTTCCCCGCCGAAGCGAGCACACCCACGACGTGTATCACATCGGCCTGGTGCACGAAGGGGAGAGCTCAATGCTGCTGGATAGCCGTGAAGTAAGCACCCGGCCCGGCAGCCTGCTCATCGTTTCCCCCGGCCAGCCGCACTGCTTTCTGCTCCCTCCGCGCACCCGTTCGGTGTATTCCGAGGTGACCTTCGAGCTGGTTGACCGCGTAGGAAAGAGCCTCCGTGACCCGCTTCACGACGTCTTGGCCGAGTGGACCGGAACGGATTGCCCGGCCTGGATCACCGGCACGGTTGTAAAGCCCGATTTGAAGAAAACCGTCGCCGACGCCATCGCCCGGGTCGTGATGGGATGCATGACCGCCCCGCCCCGCCGTCAGTTTCTGGTCAACCGCGCGCTGATGGATCTGCTCGAAGAAATCGCGAGCGCCGGCCGCGCCATCTCTGACGTCGCCGACGACCCCATCGCCCAGGTCGCTGCGTTGATTGAAGCCAACCTGCAGGAGCCGATCTCGGTCAACGAGATGGCCGAGCAGGTCAGCATGAGTCCAAACCACCTAATACGCCGGTTCCGCGACCACTACGGCACCACCCCGTTGGCTTACCGTCAGCAACTCCGGCTGGAAGCCGCCATCAGCCTACTCACCATGACTCACTACCCGATCAAGCTCATCGCTGAGTGGACCGGCTTCAGCAGCGTGTACTACTTTTCACGCTTCTTCACCTCGAAGGTCGGCACTTCACCGGCCGCGTACCGTGAACAAGCCAACCATGATCAACACCAAACGTGACTCGCACGTTTCAACCGCGATGGCACCAGGGCATTAACCAAGAACTTGCCCGACGAAGTCTCGCACCTACATCAATGCAGCCGATCGTTTACGCCGTGTTGTCTTCGAAGATGCGTAGGTTGGTGAACGTCACGTCCGCCGAGCTATTCGCGTCGTCGTCCGCGGCCAGCACCAGGTGCGTCACCGCGCCCGTGAAGTAGTCGCCCACGCGGATCTGGTAGCTGCCCGAGCCGTTACGCTGCGATTGGTTCGCCGACGA